>NZ_JAATEP010000050.1:0-88028 GCF_012034275.1 Nonomuraea composti
CCCCCGTGCACTGCGACGTCCCCCAGGACCACGCCGTCTACGTCGAGCCCAACGTCTGGGTCAGCCACGTCCTGACCTGACCGAGGTCAGCAGGTTCGCAGCCCTTCAGTGATCAGCGGGCCCGGAGCCCTTCGATGATCCGCCAGGTGGTGCGGTGGCAGAGCGCGCGGAAGTCGTCCTCGGCCATCCCGATCCGCCCGCTCAGGTACTGCTGCACCAGCCCCTGCGCACCGGAGGTCACCGCCATCGCCACCTCCAGCGGATCGTCCTCCCGCAGGAACCCCGCCCGCATCCCTTCCTCGACCAGCCCCGCCACCACGCTGAACGGCGGCCCCTGCCCGTCACGGAAGTCCTCCGGAAACCGCCGCGCCCCGGCCCAGGCGTCGGAGACGAGGAACCGGTACAGGTGGCGGCTGCCGAGCGCGAAGTCGAGGAAGTCGTCGAGCGCCGCCGCCATCCGCTCCTCCAGCCCGCCGGAGGAGACCCGCCCGGTCCAGGCGGCGGCCAGCTCCCGCGCGCTGACGTCGGCGACGGCCCGCAGCAACGCGTCCCTGCTGGGATAGTGCCGGTAGATGGCCATGGCGGTGACGCCCACGGCGTCACCGACCCGCCGCATGCTCACGGCCTCGGCGCCTTCCTCGACGAGGATGCGCCGCGCCACGTCCACGATCCGCCCGGCGGTGCCCTGATCGTTCACGTATACAGCGTATACGCGCCTATTTGAGCCTCACCCGCCGCGCCGCCTTCAGCGCCGTCGCCAGCAGCCCCGCCCACCTCTCGTACGGCATCCCGCCCGGCGGCTCGAACCCCAGCCAGCCCGCCTGCGAGGCCACCGTCCTGGCCTCCGTGTAGCGCAGCAGCCCCTCGACCCCGTGCCGGCGGCCGAGCCCCGACGCCTTCACCCCGCCCATGGGGGCGTCGTAGGACGCGTACGCGGAGGCGTACCCCTCATTGATGTTGACCGTGCCGGCGTTGATCCGGGCGGCCACGCGCCGGGCGCGCGGCAGGCTGCCGCTCCAGATGGAGGCGTTGAGCCCGTAGGCGGTGTCGTTGGCCAGTTGGACCGCCTCGTCGTCGGTGGAGAAGGGGTAGAGCGCCACCACGGGGCCGAACGTCTCGTCGCGGCACAGCGCCATGCCCTCCTCCACCCCGGTGAGCACGGTCGGCTCGTAGAACAGCGGGCCGAGGTCGGGCCTGGGCCGGCCGCCGGTGAGCACCTTCGCGCCCTTGGCCACGGCGTCGTCCACGTGCGCGGTAACGGCGTCGAGCTGGCGGCGGGAGGTGAGCGAGCCCATCTGCACGGTCCAGTCGTGCCCGGCGCCGAGCTTGAGCGCGCCGGTCTCGCGGACGAAGCGCTCGGCGAAGGCGTCGAAGACGGACGCGTGCACGTACAGGCGCTCGATCGACAGGCAGAGCTGGCCGGCGTTGGTGAAGCAGGCGCGCAGGGCGCCCTGCACGGCCACGTCGAGGTCGGCGTCGTCGAGCACGATCATCGGGTTCTTGCCGCCGAGCTCCAGCGAGCAGCCGATGAGCCGCCTGGCCGCCTCCTCGGCGACCTTCCGGCCGGCGCGGGTGGAGCCGGTGAAGACGACGTAGTCGGCGTGGTCGAGCAGCGCGTCGCCGATGTCGGCCGGCTCGCCGAGCACGACCTGCCAGATCTCGCGCGGCATGCCCAGCTCGGCCAGCAGGTCGATGGTCCACAGCGTGGACAGTGCGGTCTGGGTGTCGGGCTTGTGCACGATCGCGTTGCCGGCCAGCAGCGCGGGCACCGCGTCGGTGACGCCCAGCGCCAGCGGGTAGTTCCACGGGCTGATCAGCGCGACCACGCCCTTGGGGCGGCGCAGCTCGGTCACGCGGGTGGCGGCGGGGAAGATGCCCTTGCGGGCGCGCGGGGCGAGCAGGCGGGGTGCGCGGCGGGCGTAGTAGAGGGCGCAGCCGGCGACGTCGAGCACCTCCTCGAAGGCGTGCTTGCGGGCCTTGCCGGTCTCGTTCTGGACGATGTCGAGGATCTCGTTCCTGCGGTCGAGGATGGCGTCGTGCAGGAGGAGGAAGGGTCTGGCTCTCTCGGCGGGCGATCGGGCCGCCCACCCGGCCTGGGCCGCCCTGGCTCTCTCGTACGCCGCGCGAACGTCATCGGCGTCGGAGATGGGCAGCTCAGCGAGGGTTTCTCCGCTGAAGGGAGCGATGACGCACTGTGTCCTACCACTGGACGTGACCTGCATCTCAGAAGCATATTCCGCCCGGCTACCGGCGGGTAGTTTTTGCGGATTCGCGGCATAGGGCCAGAATCCCCTCATGGCATCCTTCGCTCCGCTCCGGCCCGGAGACCCACAGCGGCTGGGGGGCCTCGAGCTCCTCGGCCGGCTCGGCGAGGGCGGTCAAGGCGTCGTTTACCTGGCCAAAGACCACGCGGGCCAGCACGTGGCCGTCAAGTGGCTGCGCCCCGACCTGTCGGGCGACCAGGTGAGCGTGGAGCGGTTCCTGCGCGAGGTCCAGGTGGCCCAGCGCGTGGCGCCCTTCTGCACCGCCGCCGTCCTGGGCACCGGGGTCGAGCAGGACAGGCCGTACATCGTCAGTGAGTTCATCGAGGGCCCGTCCTTGCAGCGGGTCGTGCAGGAGGAGGGGCCGCGCGCGGGCTCCGTCCTGCACCGGCTGGCCATCGGCACCGCCACGGCGCTGGCCGCCATCCACCAGGCGGGCATCGTGCACCGCGACTTCAAGCCGGCGAACGTGATCATCGGCGCCGACGGGCCGCGCGTGATCGACTTCGGCATCGCGCGGGCGCTCAACGCCACCTCCACGATCAGCAGCATGGTCGTGGGCACGCCGTCGTACATGCCGCCCGAGCAGATCATGGGGCACACCGTCGGGCCGGCCGCCGACATGTTCTCGTGGGCCAGCGCCATGGTCTTCGCCGCCTCCGGGCGGGCGCCGTTCGGCAGCGACACGATGCCCGCGGTGATCAACCGCGTGCTCAACCAGCAGCCCGACCTCAGCGCGCTCGGCGAGGGCCCGCTGCGCGACGTGGTCGTCGCGTGCCTGAGCAAGGACCCGGCGCAGCGGCCCACGGCCGAGCAGGTGATCATGCGCCTGCTCCACCAGCCCGCGCCGAACCCCGGCATGCTCGCGCAGGGCGCCGCCGAGGCCGCCCCCGCGCAGCGGCCCTACCCGCACCCCGCCGGCCCTCCGTCCGGGCCGCACGGAGGCCCCTCCTCAGGCCCGCCGTTCGCGTCGCCGTCAGCACCCATGCATACGCCGATGCAGGGGCCGATGTCGGGCAACGTCCCGTACGCGACCGGCGCCCCGTTCCCCCAGCCGCAGCAGCAGGCGGCCTGGCAGCAGCCCACGATCCCGCCGTACGCCCAGGGCCCGTACACGCAGACGCGCCCCCGCAAGAGCGGCAGGGCCCCGCTGATCGCCGGCGTCACGGTGGCGGTCGCGCTGCTCCTGCTCGCCGGCGTGATCGTGGTCATCCAGCTCGACAAGGCCGCGACGACGGTCGCGGTGGACACCGGCACGCCGGAGCCGCAGCGCTCGCGCACGTCGAAGACCGCGCAGGCGTCCGTGCCGGCGACCGGCAACAGGCGCTCGATCCCCGGCGGCAAGATCTATCTGTACGAGAACCCCGCCGACGCCATCGTCCTGACCTCCTACGAGGTCTTCGACAAGCCGAAGGACGACTGGATCGACTACGCGAGGAACTCGCTGCGCGGCACGTTCACGAAGCTGTCGGGAAACTGGGAGTCGATGGTCTCCCCCGACGGGAGGCTCCTGGCGACCCGGGGCAGGAGCTACAGCTCCGACGACTACGACTTCATCGTCATCAGCGACCGCACCTCCGGCGAGCGCACGACGATCAAGACCGTCAAGGAGCCGCTGATCAGCAGCATCAGGTCGTGGTCGAAGGACGGCTCGAAGATCCTGCTGAACGTCGAGAAGAAGAGCGGCAGCAAGTGGCTGTACACGGGCTTCGTCCTGGTGGACGTGGCCGCGAAGACGGCCGAGGTGGTCGACGTGGACGACACCTCCGTCCGCGAGACCGCCTTCGGCTTCGACGGCGACGACGAGGGCGTGGTCAACGTCTACGGCGACGAGAAGAACCGCAGCCTGCGCTTCTTCGACAGCGAGGGCAAGGCCACCCGCTCGCTGACGGGCATCGGCACGCTGTCCGCCGGCACCCAGGACATCTTCTCACCGTCGGGCAAGACGTTCTTCACCAACTGCCCCAACGGCGGCGACGGCGACCACTGCATCTGGGACACCGCGACGGGCAAGCAGGTGCGCAAGTTCTCCTCCGACTGCGACAAGGCGCTCGGCTTCTACGACGAGAGCCACCTGTACTGCTGGGAGCAGAACAACGGCGACAACGACGAGATCCAGGTGCTCGACTTCAACGGCAAGCTGCTGCGCAAGATGCTGGAGGTCCCCGACGACCTCAACTTCAGCCCGGTGTTCACCATCAACCCAGCCAAAGGCTCCTGAACCATCGCGCTCGCGCAGCCGTGATGAGGGCATGAAGACGTTGATCCGCACGGCTGTGACCGCCGCCGCGCTCGCCGCGGTCACGGCCGCCTGCACCTCTTCGACGGGAGGCGCCTCCGGCCCGCCCCCGAAGGCCGTCTCGCTCGGCGCCGTCCGCCTGGTCGCCTACGACAGTTGTGACGACGCCCTGGCCGGGCTGCGGGAGCGGGCGGCGGCGAACGTCACCGCGTACGGCTTCGGCGGTGTCATGCCGTTCGCGGTGGCGGAGGACTCCGCGGCCGCGTCGAAGGCCAGGGTGACGGCGACGCCGGAGCATTCCACGACGAACGTGCACGAAGCCGGTGTGGACGAGCCCGACCTGGTCAAGACCGACGGCAACCGGATCGTCACGGTCGCGGACGGCACCCTGCGGATCATCGACACGGCCACCAGGAAGATCACCGGGTCGCTCAAGCTGGTCGAGGGCGACGCCGGCCCCGGGATGCCCGCCGACCTGCTGGTGTCGGGTGACCGCGCGCTGGTGCTCATGCGCGGCGGCGACATCATGTACAAGGCGCGCTCGTTCATGCCGCCGGGCGACACCCGTTACGTGCTGGTGGACCTGGCGGGCGAGCCCCGGGTGCTGAGCACGATCCGGCCGCAGGGCTCGTACGTGGACGCCAGGATGATCGGCTCGACGGTCCGGCTCGTCACCCGCAGCCAGCCCGAGATCACCTTCCCCGAGCCGAAGCCGGACGCCACGGAGGCGGACCTGCTCAAGGCGAACCAGGAGGCGGTGCGGCGGGCGCCGGTGTCGGCCTGGCTGCCGAGGATCGAGATCACGGACGCGTCGGGCGCCGTCAGGAAGGACGTGGTGACGTGCGAGCGGGTCAGCCACCCCGCCGACTACACCGGCACGTCGATGCTGACCGTGCACACGATCGACCTGGCCCAGGGGGTCACGGAGGCGGGCACCGACCCGATCAGCCTGGCGGCCGACGGGGACGTGGTGTACGGCACCGGCCAGAGCCTGTACGTGGCCAGCAACCCGCGCTGGTGGTCCCCGGTGGTGCGGCCGGCGGTGGACACCGTCGCCCCGGCGGTGGAGCCCACCCCTGACGACCCGGCGGTGTCTCCAGAGCCGACCCCGGCGGTGCCGCCGGAGGAGACGGAGGTGCACCGGTTCGACATCACCAAGCCGGGCGCGCCCTCGTACGTGGCCTCGGGCAAGGTGCCGGGCAGGCTGCTGAACCAGTACGCGCTGTCGGAGTACGACGGCCACCTGCGCGTCGCCACCACGGTCGGCTCGGGCGACGAGAAGAGCAGCACCAGCAGCGTCCACGTGCTCAAGGCCGACACGCTGGCCGAGGTCGGCGAGGTGGGCGGGCTCGGCGAGGGCGAGCGCATCTATTCGGTCAGGTTCATCGGCCCGATCGGCTACTGCGTCACCTTCCGCCAGGTGGATCCGCTGTACACGCTGGACCTGCGGGATCCGGCGGCGCCGAAGGTGACGGGCGAGCTGAAGATCACCGGCTATTCGGCGTACCTGCATCCGGGTGGCGAGGGCCGGCTCATCGGGATCGGCCAGGAGGCCACCGAGCAGGGCAGGACGCGGGGCACGCAGGTGTCGCTGTTCGACGTGAGCGATCCGGCCGCGCCGCGCCGGGTGTCGCAGTTCTTCCAGAAGGACTCGGGCTCCGAGGCCGAGTGGGATCCGCACGCGTTCCTGTACTGGCCGAAGACGGGCCTGTCGGTGATCCCGCTGAACAAGGCGGACGAGTCGGGGGCGCTCGTGCTCCAGATCGGCGACTCGGGGATCAAGGAGCTGGGCCTGATCAAGCATCCCCGGCAGCGCCAGGAGGGCGGTTACACCTACGAGCCGGGCATCCAGCGCTCGCTGGTCATCGGCGACTCGTTGTGGACGGTCTCGTACGAGGGCGTCCAGGTCAACGACATGGCCACGCTGTCCTCACAAGGGTGGATCCCGCTCCGTTAAGCAACCAAAGGGTGCCGGTTCGTAGCGAACCGGCACCTTTTTCATGGACATATCCCGACAAATGGTGAAAACTTTGCTTACACCCCACTGTCGGACCGGTTGGTTCGTGTAACACGCGGGCGGGCCGGTCCCCAGACCAGAAAGGCCCACGCTGCCATGCGACCACGCACCCCCCTGCGCGCATTGCTCGTCGGCGCGCTGGCGTTACTCACCGCGCCCCTGCCCGTGACAGCGGCGACCGCCTCGGCCGAACCAGAGGGCACCTACATCGTCCAGCTCAACCCCGCCATGCGCGCGCCGCAGGGCGCCGCCCAGGACCAGGTGGCCGACCTCGGCGGCCGGGTCGTCGGCGTGTACGAGCACGCGTTCAAGGGCTACACCGCCCGCCTGAGCGCCACCGCCGCCGAGAAGCTCAAGCACAATCCGAACGTGATCAGCGTGGAGCCCGACGCCGAGGTGCACGCGTTCGTCCAGACCGTGCCCACGGGAGTGCGGCGCATCTTCGGCCCGGCCAACCCGAACCTCGACATCGACGGCACCGACGACGTCCGCATCGACGCGGACGTCGCCGTGGTGGACACCGGCGTCGACAACACCCACCCCGACCTGAACGTGGTCGCCCGGGCCAACTGCGTGACCGGCGTCTGCGTCAACAACACGGGTACCGACGACAACGGCCACGGCTCGCACGTGGCGGGCACGATCGGCGCCCTCGACAACACCATCGGCCCGGTGGGCGTCGCGCCCGGCGCCCGCATCCACGGCGTCAAGGTGCTGAACGCGGCCGGCTCGGGCACCCTGTCCGGCATCGCCGCCGGCCTCAACTGGGTGGTGGCCCGCGCCTCCACCATCGAGGTCATCAACCTGAGCCTCGGCTGCAACGGCTGCTCCAGCAGCGCGATCAGCACGGCCATCACCAACGCGGTCAACGCCGGCATCGTCGTCGTGGTCGCCGCGGGCAACAGCCACGCGAACACCTCCTCGTTCTTCCCCGCCAACCACCCCGACGTGGTCACCGTGTCCGCGCTGACCGACAACGACGGTTTGCCCGGCGGCACGGGGGGCAGCACGCTGTCGTGCCGCAGCGAGACCGATCAGGACGACACCTCGGCGTTCTACTCCAACTACGGCTCCACGGTGGAGATCACGGCGCCGGGCACCTGCATCTACTCGACCTACCGCGCCGGCGGCTACGCCACGATCAGCGGCACCTCGATGGCCAGCCCGCACGTGGCGGGCGCGGCGGCGCTGCTCACCAGCGGCACCCACAAGCCGACGACCAGGGCCGGCTCCCTGGCCGTGCGCAGCACGCTGGTCTCGACGGGCAACTTCAACTGGACCGACGACTCGGGCGACGGCGTCAAGGAGCCGCTGCTCGACGTGCACGACGCCACGCGCTACCCGCCCGCGTGAGCCCTTCGTGAGCTGAGCCACCCCTGGAACGGGCGGTCCGCGGACCCCGCAGCGCCGCGGGCCGCCCCTGCCCGGCCGGCTCGTTCATGACGTGTGCTCCGGCACCACGACGGGCACGATCTCCGGCGCGCCCAGCCTGATCGCGTCGGCCTCGTGGTCGGAGTCCTGCTCCTGCGAGCGGCGCTCGGCCTCCACCCGCTTGGTGTAGTACTCGACCTCCCGTTTGACCTGCTCGCCGTCCCAGTCGAGCGGCCCGGCCAGCAGCTCGGCGGCCTCCTGCGCGACCGCCACGCCCCGGTGGAAGGTCTCGATGGAGATGCGGGTGCGCCGGGTGAGCACGTCGTTGAGGTGGCGGGCGCCCTCGTGGGTGGCGGCATAGACGATCTCGGCCCGCAGGTAGTCGTCGGCGCCCGCCAGCGGCCGGCCCAGCGACGGGTCCTGCTCGATCAGCTCCAGCAGCTCGTCGATCATCCCGCCGTACCGCTGGAGCAGGTGCTCGATCCTGGCCACGTGCAGGCCCGACTCCTGGGCGATGCGGTGCCGGGAGTTCCACAGCGCCTGGTAACCCTCGGCGCCCACGAGCGGGATGCGGTCGGTGCACGAGCGCGGCACCCGCTGGTCGAGCCCGTGCGCGACCGCGTCGACCGCGTCGCGGGCCATGACCCGGTACGTCGTGTACTTGCCGCCGGCGATCATCACCAGGCCCGGCACGGGATGCGCCACCACGTGCTCCCTGGACAGCTTGGACGTCTCGTCGGACTCGCCCGACAGCAGCGGCCGCAGCCCCGCGTACACGCCTTCGACGTCGTCGCGGGTCAGCGGCACCGACAGGACCGCGTTGACGTGGTCGAGCAGGTAGTCGATGTCGGCGCGGGAGGCGGCCGGGTGGCTCTTGTCGAGCGTCCACTCCGTGTCGGTGGTGCCGATGATCCAGTGGCGGCCCCAGGGGATCACGAACAGCACCGACTTCTCCGTACGCAGGATGATGCCGGTCAGCGAGTGGATGCGGTCGCGCGGGACGACCAGGTGGATGCCCTTGGAGGCGCGCACGTGGATCTGGCCGCGCCCGCCGACCAGCTCCTGGATGTCGTCGGTCCAGACGCCGGTGGCGTTGACGACCTGGCGGGCGCGTACCTCGAACTCCACGCCGCACTCCAGGTCGCGCACCCGCACGCCGGTGACCCGCTCGCCCTCCCGCAGGAAGCCCACGACCTGCGCCCTGGGCGCGATGTGCGCGCCGTACGTGGCCGCGGTGCGCAGCATGGTGAGCACGTAGCGGGCGTCGTCGACCTGGGCGTCCCAGTATTGGACGGCGCCGGTGAAGGCGGTCTTCTTCAGCGCGGGCGCCAGCCGCAGCGCCCGTGACCTGGACAGATGGCGGTGCCCCGGCACGCCGCGGGTCAGCCCGGTGGCGAAGCCGAGCGTGTCGTAGAGGGCCACGCCGGCGCCCACGTAGGGGCGTTCCCACCCGTAGTGGGTCATCGGGAACAGGAACGGCACGGGCCGCACCAGGTGCGGCGCGATGCGCTGCAGCAGCAGCGCCCGCTCCTGCAACGCCTCCCGCACCAGCTCGAAGTTGAGCTGCTCCAGGTAGCGCAGGCCGCCGTGGATCAGCTTGGACGAGCGCGAGGACGTGCCCGAGGCGAAGTCGCGCGCCTCCACGAGGGCGACGTCGAGGCCGCGGGTCACGGCGTCGAGCGCGATGCCCGCCCCCACGACGCCGCCGCCGACCACGACCACGTCGAGCTCCTCGGAGGCCATGCGCCCCAGCGCCTCGGCCCGCTGCGCGGGCCCGAGCAGGGCCGCGCTCCTTCCCGACGTCATAACTCCCCCTGGAACACCTGTGGTCTGCGTTCCGGTACCTACCCGCGCAGGACGCGCCCTGTAACGCCCTCAGGCGCGGACGACCTTCACGCCGGCGTCCGTGAGCTGACCCGCCAGCGTGTCGGGGAGCTGCGCGTCGGTGACGAGCGTGTCGATCTGGCCGATGGGGCAGATGCGGGAGAACGCCCGCTTGCCGATCTTGGAGGAGTCGGCCACCACCACGACCTGCGCGGCCCGGCTGATCAGCAGGTGGTTCACGCTGGCCTCGCCCTCGTGGTGGGCGGAGGCGCCGAGGGCGACGTCGAGCCCGTCCACGCCGAGGAAGGCGACGTCCAGCGTCACCTGCTCCAGCACCCCGGAGGCGAGCGGCCCGATCAGCTCGTACGACTGCTGCCTGGCCACCCCGCCGGTCACCACGATCTTGACGTGCTGCCGGACGGTCAGCTCGGCCGCGATGTTCAGCGCGTTGGTGACGACCGTGAACCCGGCCTCCAGCGCGGGCAGCGTCGCAAGGGTGCGGGCCAGCTCGGACGTCGTGGTGCCGCCGTTGAGCCCGACCACGGCCCCCGGCGTGACCAGCTCGGCCGCCGCGAGCGCGATGCGGTGCTTCGCGTCGGCGTGCCTGGCGGTCTTGTAACGCAGCGGCAGGTCGTAGCTGACGCTCTGGGCCACCGCGCCGCCCCGCGTGCGCATGAGCATCTGCTGCTGGGCGAGCTGGTCGAAGTCGCGCCTGATCGTCGCGGTGGAGACGTCGAGCGCCTGGGCCGCCTCCTCCACCGACAGCCTGCCTTCCTGCGCCAGCAGCTCAAGGATGGCGTTCCAGCGGTCGTAGCGGGACACGGAGGCCTCCCTAGGGGTGAGGAACAGGAGCAAGCGTGGCACAACCTGGAGCACCAGAGCTACCGGTGTTCATTTCTGCACTTTTTTGATATGAATGCAGCAGGAACAATCAATCATGGGGAGGCAAGTGGTGACCACCCACACCGAGGCCGAGATCGCGTCCCAGCCGTCCTGCTGGCGCCGCGCCGTCGCGAACATCCCGGCCGACGCGCTGCCGCGCAGGGGCGAGCGGGTCGCCGTCGTCGGCTGCGGTACGTCGTGGTTCATCGCGATGGCGTACGCCGTGCTGCGCGAGCGGGCCGGGCACGGCGAGACCGACGCGTTCGCCGCCTCCGAGTTCCCGCACGGCCGCCGCTACGACCGGGTGCTGGCGCTGACCCGCTCGGGCACCACGACCGAGGTGCTCGACCTGCTGGCCAGGACCACCGACAAGAGCGTGGCCATCACCGCCGACCCCGAGACGCCGATCATGAGCGCCGCCGGCGAGGTGATCGTGCTCGACTACGCCGACGAGAAGTCCGTCGTGCAGACCAGGTTCGCCACCACGCAGCTCGCCATGCTGCGCGCCTCCCTCGGCGAGGACCTGACACGGGCGATCGCCGACGCCGAGCAGGCCGTGGCCGAGCCGCTGCCCGACGCGCTGGTGCGGGCCGAGCAGTTCAGCTTCCTCGGCACCGGCTGGTCGGTCGGGCTGGCCCAGGAGGCCGCGCTGAAGATGCGCGAGGCGTCCCGCTCCTGGACGGAGGCGTACCCGGCGATGGAGTACCGCCACGGCCCGATCAGCATCGCCGCCCCCGGGCGGGTGACGTGGATGCTCGGCCAGGCCCCCGAAGGGCTGCGCGCGCAGGTCGAGGAGACCGGCGGCACGTTCTTCGAGAGCGCGCTCGACCCCATGGCCGAGCTGATCCGCGCCCAGCGGGTCGCGGTCGCGCGGGCGTTCGCCCAGGGGCTGAACCCCGACGAGCCCATGCACCTCACGCGATCTGTGATCCTTTCTTCATGAGCCTTACTCTTGCCGACGCCAAAATCGTGACGCCCGAGGGCGTGCACGAGGGGTGGCTGACCATCGAAGACGGCCGCATCACGCACGTCGGCCACGGATCCGCCCCGGGTCCCGGCCTGAGCGTGGGCGGGCGGCACGTCGTGCCGGGGTTCGTCGACGTGCACAACCACGGCGGCGCCGGCGGCTCCTTCCCCACCGGCGACCCCGACCGGGCCCGCGACGCCGTGGCGCTGCACCGCCGCCACGGCACCACGACCATGATGGCCAGCCTGGTCACCGACACGGTCGAGGGCCTGGCCGCGGCGGCGTCGGCGCTGGCCGGGCTCTGCGACGAGGGGCTGCTGGCCGGCATCCACTTCGAGGGCCCGTACATCGCGAGGTCCCGCTGCGGCGCGCACGACCCGACGCGGCTGCGCGAGCCGTCGCCGCAGGAGTTCGCGGGGCTGGTCAAGGCCGGGCGCGGGCACGTCCGCATGCTCACCATCGCGCCCGAGCTGCCCGGCGCCCTCGACACGATCAGGTTCGCCGTGGACGAGGGCGTGCTGGCCGCCATCGGGCACAGCGACGCCGGCTACGAG
Organism: Nonomuraea composti; assembly: GCF_012034275.1. Classification (NCBI taxonomy): domain Bacteria; kingdom Bacillati; phylum Actinomycetota; class Actinomycetes; order Streptosporangiales; family Streptosporangiaceae; genus Nonomuraea; species Nonomuraea composti. Next base: position 12,116 of record NZ_JAATEP010000050.1, read on the forward strand.
CAGACCATCGAGGGCATCGAGGCGGGCGCCACCGTGGCCACGCACCTCTACAACGCGATGCCGCCGCTCGGCCACCGCGCGCCGGGGCCCGTGGCGGCGCTGCTCGACGACGAGCGGGTGACGGTCGAGCTGGTCAACGACGGGGTGCACGTGCATCCGGCCATGCTGCGGCTGGCGTACGAGGTGGCCGGGCCCGGCCGCACCGCGCTGATCACCGACGCCATGTCGGCGACCGGCCTGGGCGACGGCGACTACGTGCTCGGCTCGATGGCCGTGCGCGTGCACGACGGCGTGGCGCGCCTGGTCGAGGGCGGCTCGATCGCGGGCTCCACGCTGACGATGGACGTCGCGTTCCGGCGCGCCGTCCAGGAGCTGGGCATGTCCCTGCCCGACGCCGTCCAGGTGGCCTCGCTGACGCCCGCGCGGCTGCTCGGGCTGGCCGGCCGCATCGGCTCGATCGCCGTCGGCAAGGCGGCCGACCTGGTCGTGCTCTCCGACTCGCTGGAGGTGGACGGCGTCCTGAAGGACGGCGTCTGGATCACGGAGCCTTAATGATCATCACGGTGACGCTCAACCTCGCCCTCGACGTGACCTACCAGGTGCCCGCCGTCGACTGGAACGGTGTCAACCGGGTCAGCACGGTGCACAGGCGCGCGGGCGGGAAGGGCGTCAACGTGGCCAGGGTGCTGGCCGCGCTCGGCCGCGACGTGCTGGTCACGGGCCTGGCCGGCGGGCCGACCGGCCGCGCCGTCGAGGCCGACCTGTCCTCGGCGCGCCTGCCCACCGCCCTGTACGGCATCGCGGGCGACTCCCGCACCACCCTCACCGTCACCGGCGACGGCAGCACCACCCTGTTCAACGAGCCCGGCCCCGAGGTCGCGGCGGCCGAGTTCGAGGGTTTCGCCCGGCACTACGAGCAGCTCCTGGGCGACGCCGACGCGGTCGTCCTGTCCGGCAGCCTGCCGCGCGGCCTCCCGGCCGACACCTACGCCACGCTCGCCGCCCTCGCCGCCGACCAGGGCGTGCCGTGCATCGTGGACGCCGACGGCGAGCCCCTGCGCCACGCCCCCAAGGGCCGCCCCGCCCTCCTCAAGCCCAACGCCGACGAGCTGGCCAGGGCCGTGCCGGGCGGCACCCCCGCCGAGGGCGCGCAGGCGCTGCGCGGCCAGGGCGCGGGCGCCGTCGTGGTGTCCATGGGCGCCGACGGGCTGCTGGCCGTCACCGACGAGGGCACGTTCGCGGCGCGGATGCCGTACACCGTGCGCGGCAACCCCACCGGCGCCGGCGACTCGCTGGTGGCGGGCCTGGCGCTGGGCCTGGTCGAGCCCGCCCCGTGGCCCGACCGGCTCAGGCGGGCCGCCGCGCTCGGCGCCGCCGCCGTGGCCACGCCCGTGGCCGGGGAGTTCGACCCCGACGTGTACGCCGACATCCACCCCCAGATCACCATCACGTAATCACGTTAGGAGCCCGTCATGCCCCTCGCCCCCATCGGCGACATCGTCCGCCAATCACCCGCAGGGGTGGGCGCGTTCAACGTGATCCAGCTGGAGCACGCCACCGCCATCGTGGCCGGCGCGGAGGCGCTCGGCCTGCCCGTCGTGCTCCAGATCAGCGAGAACTGCGTGCGCTACCACGGCGCGCTGGAGCCGATCGCGCTCGCCTGCCTCGCCGTCGCCAGGAGGGCGGACGTGCCGGTCGCGGTCCACCTCGACCACGCCACCGACCGCGCGCTCGTCGAGGAGGCCGTGCGGCTGGGGCTCGGCTCCGTCATGTACGACGCCTCGGCCCTGCCCGACGAGGAGAACGTCGCCGCCACGGCCGAGGTGGCCGCCTGGTGCCACGAGCGCGGCGTCTGGGTGGAGGCCGAGCTGGGCGAGGTCGGCGGCAAGGACGGCGTGCACGCGCCCGGCGCCCGCACCAAGCCGCACGAGGCCGTCGACTACGTGGCCCGAACCGGCGTCGACGCGCTGGCCGTGGCCGTCGGCACCTCCCACGCGATGACCACCAAGGACGCCGTGCTCGACCTGGAGCTCATCGCCGAGCTGCGCGCCGCCGTGCCGGTGCCGCTGGTGCTGCACGGCTCCTCAGGGGTGCCCGACGACGTGCTGCGCGAGGCCGTACGACAGGGCATGAAGAAGATCAACATCGCGACGCACCTGAACAAGGCGTTCACCGGCGCCGTCCGCGACTACCTCGTCCACGACGAGCGGGTGGTGGACTCCCGCAAGTACCTCAAGGCCGGCCGCGACGCCGTGGCCCGCGAGGTCAGCCACCTCCTGGGCGTGCTCACGGGCTGAGCTCCTTGCGCATCCTGGGCGTGCTCACGGGCCGAGCTCCTTGCGCATCCTGGGCGTGCTCACGCGGCGAGCTCCTTGCGCATCAGCACGGCGGAGCGGCCCTCGATGCCCACGCGGCCGGTCTCGACGTAGCCGAGCGACGCGTACAGGGCGATGTTGGCGGCCATCCTGACGTTGGTGTAGAGGCGCAGCGCGGGCAGCCCCAGCCGGCGCGCCTCCTGTTCGGCGTAGGCCATCAGGCGGCGCCCGATGCCCTTGCCGTGCAGGTCGGGCCGCACCGCGACGTTCTCCACGAGCAGCGCGCCGTCCTCGGGGACGAGCACGATCAGCCCGTCGAGCCCGTCGGTGACGTGCACCCGGCCGGCGGCGATCAGCGCGGCGTAATCGGCCTCCATCGGCAGCGGCCGCATGCCGACGACCTCGATCCAGGGCGTGTAGGCGTCGTGCACGAGCCGCTCCACGGCGGCCCTGTCACCCTCGTCGGCGAGCCTCATGCGCCCAATGTTGCCAGCACCCGCTCGACCTGCCGCCGGAAGGTCCCCGGCGGGTTGCGCGGGTGCTCGTGCGACAGCAGGAAGAACCAGACCAGCGCGTGCACCTTGCGGCACTCCCTGGTGCGCCGCTCCTCCTGCGGGCTCAGCTCGAACCGGTGCGCGATCTCCACCTCGCCGTCCACCCACATGGACACGTGCTCGGCCAGCTCCGCCAGCTCGAACGCCAGGTCACTGCGCCCCGAGTCCTCGAAGTCGACGATGCGCACCCGCGTGCCGTCCCACAGGAAGTTCGCCAGGTTCCCGTCGCCCGCCCCGAACACCTCCCGCACGCCCGCCTCGCCCGGCGACCAGCTCTCCAGCCAGCGCAGCCCCTCCTTGACGACCCGGTCGGCCAGCGGCTCCCTCGGCTCCCAGCCGGCGCACCGCTTCCTGACCCAGTCGACCAGCGCCTCGCGCTGCCACGGCCGCACGGGGACGCCGCGCAGCACGCGCCCCGGCACGGCGGCGTGCAGCTCGGCCAGCGCCTCGGCCATGGCCGACACGTGCTTGCCGCCCGCGACCAGCCCGCGCAGCGGTACGCCGGGGATGCGCGACATGGTCACCGCGCCGCCCTCGAACGCGATCGGCTCCGGCGCGAGCCCCGGCGCGTGCTCGGCCAGCAGCCGCAGCGCCCGCCACTCGCGCTCGGCCGCGCCCGGCTTGCTGTCCTGGTAGCGCTTGACGACGCGGTCGCCTTCGTACGTCAGCTCGTGCGTGTGCTGAAGATCAGCCATGTCTCCGCATGTTAGGAGACAGGAGCCGGCTCACCGCGGTAGCCCGCCGAGCCCGCCGGGTCGGCGTAGTCGCGCGAGTGCACGATGAGGCCGTCCCTGACGCGCATGACCATCACGTACGAGCGGGTGAACGGCTCCCCGGAGGAGATGAGGTGGCCGTGCAGGTCGTACTCGACGATGACCACCTCCGGGTCGGTGCTCTCGTGCAGCACCACGTTCGCCACGCGCTCGTGCCGCACCACCGTCCCCGCCCGGCCGAACCTGGCCCGATGCCCCTCCCTCCCCTCGAACCTGGCCGGGATGCCCGGCGGCGCGAACGGCAGCTCGATCACCGAGTCCTCCGAGTAGAGGTCGGCCAGCGCGGCGAGGTCACCGCCGGCCGCGACGGCCAGGAACCGCTCGGCCACGTCACGCGCGGACGCCTGCATCACACACCTCCCGTAGAATCCGGAACGCAGCACCCGCTTAGACCGTACGGAACGCACGTTCCGCTTGTCAACCGGGAGGTTCGGGATGGACGTGGCCGATGCGGAGGTGCCCGGTGCGGACGTGGCCGGTGCGAACATGCCCGGCATGGACGTGGCGGGTGCGGACGTGCCCGGCCGGACGGACGCGCGCCTCAACCGCGCCCGCGTCCTCGCGGCGGCCCGGGAGGCGTTCGCCGAGCAGGGCCCGTCGGTGCCGCTCGATGCCGTCGCCCGCCGGGCCGGGGTGGGCGCGGGCACCGTCTACCGGCGCTTCCCCAGCAAGCAGGCGTTGCTCGCGGCGGTGGTGAACGACCGGCTCGACCGGCTCGTCGAGGAGCTGCGCGCCCTGCCGGGCCGGCCCGGCGACCCCGGCGCCGCCTTCTTCACGGCCTTCGGGCGCGCGGTGGCGGAGGTGGCGCTCAACAAGGCGCTCTGCCAGGCGATGACGACCACCGAGGGCATCTCTCCCGGCGCCCGCGACCGCCTGCTGGCCGCCCTCGCGCCCCTGCTCGCCCGCGCCCAGCGGGCGGGCGCCGTTCGCGCCGACGTGACGCCCGAGGACGTGGCCCGCCTGATCGCCGGCTGCGCCACGATGGAACACGCGTCCACCCTGGAACGCGGGGGCGCCCTGGAACACGCGGGCACCCTGGAACACGCGGGCACCCTGGAACACGGGGCCACCAGGGCACGCGGGGCCGCCCCGGACCCTGCGGCCACCTCGCCGAGCCACGCGACCCGGATCGTCATGGACGGCCTCAGAGCGACCACCGCCACCACCGTAACGAAACCTAACGAAACCAGGTGCGCGGAGTGCGGCGCGCCCCTCACCGCCACCACCACGGGCCGCCCCGCCCGCTACTGCGGCAACGCGTGCCGGCAACGCGCCCACCGCCGCCGCCGCCACACCCCTGGCTGACCGCCGCCTCCCCCAAGACGGCGAAACGGCCGCCGCCCGATGCCGGGCGACGGCCGTTTCGCGGGAACTAGCGCTGGATCGGCGCCACCACGACCTCGACCCGCTGGAACTCCTTGATGTCGGAGTAGCCGGTGGAGGCCATGGTGCGCTTGAGCGCGCCCATCAGGTTCATCGACCCGTCGGCCACGCTGGACGGCCCGTGCAGGATCTGCTCCAGCGTGCCCACCGTGCCGAACGCGACCCGCCGCCCGCGCGGCAGGTCGGGGTGGTGCGCCTCGGAGCCCCAGTGGAACCCGTGCCCGGGCGCCTCCACCGCGCGCGCCAGCGGCGAGCCCACCATGACGGCGTCGGCGCCGCAGGCGATGGCCTTGGCGATGTCGCCGGAAGTGCCCATGCCGCCGTCGGCGATCACGTGCACGTAGCGGCCGCCGGACTCGTCGAGGTAGTCGCGCCGTGCCGCCGCCACGTCGGAGATCGCGGTGGCCATCGGCACGGCCACGCCGAGGACGTTGCGGGTGGTGTGGGAGGCACCGCCGCCGAAGCCGACGAGCACGCCGGCCGCGCCGGTGCGCATGAGGTGCAGCGCGGCGGTGTAGGTGGCGCAGCCGCCCACGATGACGGGCACGTCGAGCTCGTAGATGAACTGCTTGAGGTTGAGCGGCTCGGCCCGCCCCGAGACGTGCTCGGCGGAGACCGTCGTGCCGCGGATGACGAAGATGTCGACGCCCGCGTCGATGACGGCCTTGTGGTACTGGACCGTGCGCTGCGGCGACAGCCGCACGGCGGTGGTCACCCCGGAGGCGCGGATCTCCTCGATGCGCCGGCCGATCAGCTCTTCCTTGATCGGCGCGGCGTAGATCTCCTGCAGCCGCCTGGTGGCCGCCTCCTGGTCGAGGGCGGCGCACTCCTCCAGCAGCGGCAGCGGGTCCTCGTAGCGCGTCCACAACCCTTCGAGGTCGAGCGGCGCCAGGCCGCCGAGCCGCCCGATCTCGATGGCGGTGGCCGGCGAGACCACGCTGTCCATGGGAGCGACGACCACGGGCAGCTCGAACCGGTAGGCGTCGATCTGCCAGGCGATCGAGACCTCCTCCGGGTCACGGGTGCGCCGCGAGGGCACCAGGCCGATCTCGTCAAGCGCGTACGCCCGCCGCCCGGTCTTCCCCCGGCCGATCTCCACCTGCTGAGTCATGCTCTTACCTTCTGTGATAGTTCGGAGCTTCCACGGTCATCTGGATGTCGTGGGGATGGCTCTCCTTGAGGCCCGCCGCCGTGATCGGCATGAGCTCGCAGTCGGTGTGCATCTGCTCGATCGTGCGGCAGCCGGCGTACCACATGCCCTGGCGCAGCCCGCCGATGAGCTGGTGGGCGACGGCCGCGACCGGGCCTCGGTAGGGCACCTGGCCCTCGATGCCCTCGGGGATGTACTTGTCCTCGCCGCCGACGTCGGCCTGCGCGTAGCGGTCCTTGCTGAAGGAGGTGCCGCCGCGCTCGCGGTTGCGTACGGCGCCGAGCGAGCCCATGCCCCGGTACGACTTGAACTGCTTGCCGTTGATGAAGATCAGCTCACCGGGCGACTCCTCGCAGCCGGCGAGCAGCGAGCCCAGCATGACCGTGTCGGCCCCGGCCGCGATGGCCTTGACGATGTCGCCGGAGTACTGCAGGCCGCCGTCGCCGATCACCGGCACGCCGGCCGGCGCGCACGCCTTGGACGCCTCGTAGATGGCCGTGACCTGCGGCGCGCCGACCCCGGCCACGACGCGGGTGGTGCAGATGGAGCCGGGGCCCACGCCCACCTTGACGGCGTCGGCGCCCGCGTCGACCAGCATCTGCGCGCCGGCCCTGGTGGCGATGTTGCCGCCGATGACCTCGACCTTGCTGTTGGCCTTGATCTTGGCGATCATGTCGGCCAGCCCCTTGGAGTGGCCGTGCGCGACGTCCACCACCACGACGTCGACCCCGGCCTCGATGAGCGCCTTGGCGCGCAGCTCGGCGTCGCCGCCGACACCGATCGCCGCGCCGACGAGCAGCCGGCCGTCGGCGTCCTTGGTGGACAGCGGGTACTGCTCGCTCTTGGTGAAGTCCTTGACGGTGATCAGGCCGCGCAGCCGGCCGTCGGCGTCGACGAGCGGCAGCTTCTCGATCTTGTTCTGCCTGAGCAGCTTGAACGCCTCGTCGCGCGACACCCCGACCGGGGCGGTGACGAGCGGCATCTTCGTCATGACCTCGCGCACGGGGCGCGTCTGGTCGGTCTCGAAGCGCATGTCGCGGTTGGTGACGATGCCGACCAGCGTGCCCGACACGTCGGTCACGGGCACCCCGGAGATCCGGTATGTGGCGCACAGCCGCTCGACGTCGGCCAGCGTGTCGTCGGGGCTGCACGTCACCGGGTTGGTGACCATGCCCGCCTCGGACCGCTTGACCAGGTCGGCCTGCTGGGCCTGCTCCTCGACCGACAGATTGCGATGCAGAATGCCGATGCCGCCCTGACGGGCCATGGCGACCGCCATGCGGGCCTCGGTGACGGTGTCCATCGCCGCGGAGATCAGCGGGATCGACAGCGTGATGCCCTTGGACAGGCGAGATCGGGTATCGGCCTCTCCTGGCTGCAGGTCCGAATACCCGGGCACCAGCAGCACGTCATCGAAGGTCAGACCCATCTCGGTGAACTTGGACATGCCGCGGCCCCCTCCTGCCTAGCTTTGGTGTGCACTAAGTCTAGGCCCTGGCTCCAAAACGCACTTAAGCCGGGAGCACGAAGACCCCCACGATGGTCCGACGTGCTCCCGGCTTCCGGCAAAAAAGTGCCGGGGGATGGGACGGTCGGTGATCCGTCCCATCCCCCGGCCACCGGCATCCGGGCAACGGCGGCGCTGCACGCCACCGAACCCCCCTCCGCGTCCTGATGGCCGGCGCAACCGCGCCCTTGGCTGGATGCCGACGCTAGGTAAAGCCTGCGTTACTCAACGGCACATCGCAATGTGAAAACGTGCAATTGCACGAAGTTGCACGTCCTGGAGAAGCAGTCCGGGCAACACGCGGACAAGGAGGGAATGCGGGGTTATCCTCGCGGCACGCCCGTGTCCCCCCAACGGAGCCGCCCATAATGCCCAACCAGCCGCGAATGATGTCCGATCCGCTCAAGACGCTGGGCCTCGACCCGGCACAAACGGCGCTCTACTCCGCCGTGTTGCGCCTGCACAGGGCCACCCGCTCCGATCTGGCGCAAGCCATGGACGGCCCCGTCGAAAAAGTTGGCCGCCAGCTCGACGATCTGGTGAAGCTCGGGGTCATCGACGAGCAATCAGGGCAATACCTGGCCAGACATCCCGCCGCGGCACTCGGCCGGCTGATCGCCGACCGGCTCGACCGGCTCGCCGAGGAGAGCCGCATGATCGATTCGGCGCTCGGCTCGATTCGCGGCCTGATCCGCGACTACGACGCGGGGCGCGACTATCGCAGCGGGCCATTCACGGTGGAGATGGCGAGCGGGGCGGACATCCTGTACGAGAGCGTGGTGGGCATCGCCGTACAATGTCAAACGCCACCAATGCCCTTACTGACCGCGGTTCCCGACGAGCGCACTATGACCGACTTTGCGCGGAAATTTGCGGATCCATGGATTGATGCGCAAAAACGGAATTTGCTAACCGTTCAAGCGATCATTCCGGTGTCCACGCTCGTGCTCCCCGGCGTCCGCGACCAGCTCGCCCGCCTCATCGAGGCGGGCGGCGAGGTGCGCACGATGGACCGGGTGCCGAGCTGGTTCATGGCCGCCGGGCCCGAGATGGCCGGCCTGCCCGCCCACTGGGGCGGCAACCTGCCCGACCACGCCTACAACTTCTACCTGGTCCGCACCTCCGTCGTGGTCGGCGTGCTCACCTCGCTCTTCCGCGAGCTGTGGGCTCGCGCCGTGCCCCTGCCGTGGGGGCGCAGGAGCGACGGCATGGTGCAGGTGCTGCGCCTGGCCGCGCAGGGCATGTGCGACGACTCGATCGCCCGCCAGCTCGGCGTGTCGGTACGCACCGTACGCGCGAGGTTCGCCGACGCCATGACCGAGTTGGGCGCTCAGTCCCGCTTTCACGCGGGCGTGGAGGCCACCAGACGCGGATGGCTGAGGTAAACCCCACCGCGCGGGCCGCTTCGGTCATATGGTGGGAAGGTGCTGGAAGACGTCCCCCGCGATCCGTTCGCGGACGACCCGAACGACCCGTCCTCGGCGATGGGCGCGCTCGACGACGCCGAGCCACTCACCGCGGCCGAGCGCGACGAGGCCATCACCGACCTCGCCGACGTCGAGGTCTTCCGCTCCCTGCTCGAACCGCAGGGAGTGCTGGGGCTCGTCCTTGACTGCCCTGAATGCGGCGAGCAGCACTTCTTCGACTGGGAGCTGCTGCGCGGCAACCTGAAACAAATGATCGAGAAAGGCCAGCCGCAGGTGCACGAGCCGGCCTTCCACCCCGACCCCGCCGACTACGTGAGCTGGGACTACGCGCGCGGCTACGTCGACGGTGTCATCGACACGGAGGAGCGCCGCTGATCGACGTCATCGAGCAGCGCGGCGAGCAGGCGCACTGCTGGATCCCCTGAATCGGGCAGCTCTCCACGACCGAGCGCGTCGAGCAGCGCGTCGGTCTCCTCCTCAGGCGTCAAGCCGACTCCAGCTCCGCCATCTGCCTCAACCTGGCCAGCGCCCGATGCTGGGCGACACGAACCGCACCCGGTGACATACCGAGTACATTACCGGTCTCCTCGGCCGACAGCCCCGACACCACCCGCAACAGCAGCAACTCCCGCTGGTTGTCGGGCAGCCGGGCCAGCAGCCGCCGGGCGTGCTCCACCTCGATGTAGCGGACCACCGTCTCTTCCGGCCCCGGGCCGTCGTCGGGCCCGTCGGGCAGATCCTGGGTCGGCACCGCGGAGCGCACCGAGCTCCGCAACGCGTCGGCCACCTTGTGCGAGGCGATGCCGAACACGAACGACGCGAAAGGCCGCCCCATGTCGCGGTATCGCGGCAGCGCGGACAACACCGCGATGCACACCTCCTGGGCTACGTCATCAGCAATGTGATATTGCCCTGAAACCCTGCCCAGCCTGGCGCGGCAATACCGCACCACCATCGGACGCAACTCACCGAGCAGGGATTCGATCGCACTGCGATCTCCCTGCACGGCGAGGCTCGTCAGTTCCCTAAGGTCGGAGTCATCCGTCCGTGCCGGAAGTCTCGACGCGAGCCTTACCCCAATTTTGGCGTCGGCGACGCTTCCCTCGCTCACGATAGGCATGATGCCCGCACTGATCCGGCCTGTCGTCATGGCGAACGGCTACGGATTGGTCACATTGAAGCGACGATAACGAGGAGTAATCGACCGACCACACTAAGCCTTAATACTGACATAATGTTTCAGACGATAACCCGGAATGCGCGACATTTGTCAGACCCCGGACGCTTATCGCACACTCCCGGTTTACTCCAATAATCCACCTTTTCCCCCACTTCCCCCCATCCCGCCCACCACCGGACACGCCGCCTGCGCCCTGCCGTCATTCGTCCCGCGGCAAGTCGAGCAGTTCCAGATACCCGCGCACCGCCTCCCACAGATGGTGCTCCGGATACCGCCGCAACCCCCGGTGCTCCCGCCGCCACCGCCGGTCCCAGTACGCGGCGTGCACCGCCCGCAGATGCTCCAGAGCCGCCTCCAGCTCTTCCGCCGCCCCGGCGACCCGCTCCTCCGCGCGGCCTTCCTCATCGCCGCCCCGCAACTCCCCGAACCGCCGCCCCCGCAACGCCTCCAGCACCCTTTGGTCGACCCCGTCCAGCGACCAGAACCGCACCGGCTCGTGGATGCGATGATTGGCCACCGGCTCCCGGAACGACCGCCACCAGTAGGCCACCCCGCCCTGATCCAGCCGCAGAAAGTCCACCAGCCACGCGGTCCCCGGCGGATGCGTCCCCCACGCCACCTCCTCGGGCGGCAGGTTCAGCACGAACGCCACCTCGATCTCGTCGAGCGGATCCGCCCCCTCGACGAGACCGCCGAACACGTAGGCTTCGCGCAGGAACGGCTCCTCGGCCGGCAACCGCCTGGTCTGCTCACACGCCTCGGCCAGCATCCGCAGCCGCTCCACCGCCCGCCCGTACCGCATCTCCACCGCCTCCCCCGCCCACCCTAGGCCGCCCACCCACCGCCTTCGGCCGACCCCTGGCCGAGCTGCGCCACCCCGCCGACAGGCAGCCCCTCCTCACACGCACCGGCAGGCGGCACCAGAGGCCCTTCTCACGGGAGCCGGGCATGGGCGCGCGCTCCCACGTCACGCGAGCACACGGGCACCCTCGGGACCGGCCCGGTCGCCCCTCTCGCGCCCGCCGGGAGCGGTCACGGTCACCTCTCACGCACGCCGGGAGCGACAGGCGAGCGCCTTCGCATGCGCCGGCCACCCTCGCGGCGCCCCAGCGCACCGCCCACGGGCAGGCGGCCACGCCTCTCGCGCGTTGGGCGGGCAGCGCGCCGTTCATGGGCAGGCGGCGCCACAGCGGCCCTCTCGCGCGGCGGGCGGCGGGGTGTGCCCCTTGCGTGGGTCGGCGCGGGCGCGTGGCATGGCGCGCGGCCCCGGCCCCGTGCCCGCGCCCCAAAAGCCGTACGGCCCGCACCCCCTCCGGGTGCGGGCCGTAGCGGCGAAAGAGGTGGGGCCGGTCAGTGGCCGTGGCCGTGACCGTGGCCCTGGCCGGCGGCCGGGGCCTCCTCCTCGGGCTTGTCCACCACGAGCGCCTCGGTGGTGAGCAGCATGCCCGCGATCGAAGCCGCGTTCTGCACGGCCGAGCGCGTGACCTTGACCGGGTCGATGACGCCCTGGTCGAGCAGGTTCACGTACTCGCCGGTGGCGGCGTTGAGGCCGTGACCCGGCTCCAGCTCGGCCACCTTGTGCGTCACCACGTAGCCCTCGAGACCGGCGTTCTCGGCGATCCAGCGGGCGGGCTCCACCAGGGCGCGGCGGACGATGCCGACGCCGGTGGCCTCGTCGCCCGTCAGGCCGAGGTCGTCGAGGTCCTTGGAGATGTGGATGAGCGCGGAGCCACCGCCGGAGACGATGCCCTCCTCGATCGCGGCGCGCGTCGCGGAGATCGCGTCCTCGAGGCGGTGCTTCTTCTCCTTGAGCTCGACCTCGGTGGCGGCGCCGACGCGCAGCACGCACACACCGCCGGCGAGCTTGGCCAGGCGCTCCTGCAGCTTCTCGCGGTCCCAGTCGGAGTCGGACTGCTCGATGGCAATCTTGATCTCCTTGACGCGGTCCTCGATGGCCTGCGCGTCACCGGCGCCGTCGACGATGGTCGTGGCGTCCTTGGTGACGACGACGCGGCGGGCCGTGCCGAGCACCTCGAGACCGACGTGCTCCAGCTTGAGGCCGACCTCCTCGCTGACGACCTGGCCGCCGGTGAGGATGGCCATGTCCTGGAGCATCGCCTTGCGGCGGTCGCCGAAGCCGGGGGCCTTGACGGCGACGGAGGTGAAGGTGCCGCGGATCTTGTTGGTGACCAGGACGGCCAGGGCCTCGCCCTCGACGTCCTCGGCGACCACGAGCAGCGGCTTCTTCGTCTGGGCGACCTTCTCCAGCAGCGGCAGGAAGTCCGCGATGGAGGAGATCTTGCCCTGGGTGAGCAGGATGTAGGCGTCCTCGAGGACGGACTCCATCCGCTCGGGGTCGGTCACCATGTAGGCCGACAGGTAGCCCTTGTCGAACTGCATGCCCTCGGTGAACTCGAGCTCCATGCCCATGGCGTTGGACTCTTCGACGGTGAGGACACCGTCCTTGCCCACCTTGTCGAACGCCTCGGCGATCAGGCCGCCGATCTGCGCGTCCTGGGCGGAGATCGTCGCTACGTTGGCGATCTCCTTCTTGTCGCCGACCTCGCGGGCGCTGGCGAGCAGCTTGTCGCTGACGGCCTTGGCGGCCTTGTCGATGCCGCGCTTGAGCGACAGCGGCGAGGCGCCGGCGGCGACGTTGCGCAGGCCCTCGCGGACCATCGCCTGGGCCAGGACGGTCGCGGTGGTGGTGCCGTCACCCGCGATGTCGTTGGTCTTGGTGGCAACTTCCTTGGCGAGCTGGGCGCCGAGGTTCTCGTAGCGCTCCTCCAGCTCGATCTCACGAGCGATGGTCACACCGTCGTTCGTGATCGTCGGCGCACCGAACTTCTTGTCGATGACGACGTTGCGGCCACGCGGGCCGAGGGTTACCTTCACGGCGTCCGCGAGGGCGTTCACGCCGCGCTCGAGCGCGCGGCGGGCGTCCTCGTCGAACTCCAGGATCTTCGCCATTGCTGAAAGTCCTCTCCTAGCGTCGAAAGCCCCGGCCGCCCTCTAGAGCGCCCGGGGCTCGACACATCCGGCCTACTTCTCGATGATCGCGAGAACGTCGCGGGCGGAGAGCACGAGGTACTCCTCGCCGCCGTACTTGACCTCGGTGCCGCCGTACTTGCTGTAGAGGACGATGTCGCCCTCAGAGACGTCGAGCGGAATCCGCTTGTCGCCGTCCTCGTCCCAGTTGCCGGGGCCCACCGCGAGGACCTTGCCCTCCTGCGGCTTCTCCTTGGCGGTGTCCGGGATGACCAGGCCGGAAGCGGTGGTCTGCTCGGCCTCAAGCGGCTGGACCACGATGCGGTCGCCGAGCGGCTTAACGGGAACCTTGGTGGCGGTCGTCACGATCGGACCTCCCCTTCAGATTTGAATGATCTAGAAGAGGCGACCAGCTGGGCCTGCCGTCGCGGGTGTCAGACCTGCCTCGTCGCACGTTGGCACTCTCAAGGGGAGAGTGCCAACAGGAAACATATGCAAGAGGGGCTTGACAGTCAACACGAACGCGTCTGCTGAGAGCGATCAGACGGCCACAAGCTCGTGACCTGCCCGCTCCAGTCTTCCACGTGCGGCGACACGAGAAACCACCGCCGCGCCGCTCCCTGACACGCCGAAAGCCGCCGCGCCGCCACCGCCCTGCCGCCGGGCGGTCCCGGACGCCGGCGTGCTGCGGCGTGCTCCGGCGTGCTCCGGCATGGCGCTAACGTCAGGTGACGTGGATCTCGACGCCTTCACCGAGTTGCTGACCCCGCGCGGCAGGCGCGCTCTGGCGGAGGCCGAGGAGCTGGCGGGCGCCGATCCGGTCGCCGCCGCCACGACCCTGCGCCGGACGTACGACGCGGCGCTCACCTCCGCGGCCCTCACCCAGGCCGGCCTGCGGGCCCGGGCCGTGGCCAAGTTCGGCGCGGACGCCGGGCGGATGTTCTTCACGCCGCACGGCCTGGAGCAGTCCACGCGGGCGGAGGTCGCCGAGCACCGCGCCCGCCGCCTGCTGGCCCTGCACGGCGAAGGCGCCCCCAGGGTCGTGGACGCGTGCTGCGGCGTCGGCGGTGACCTGCTGGCGCTGGCGCGGGCCGGCTGCACGGTGACGGCCATGGACACCGACCCGCTGACGGTCGCCGTGGCCAGGGCCAACGCGGAGGCGTTCGGGCTGGCCGATCGGGTGACGGTGCGGGTGGGGGACGCGGCGGAGGTGCGGCCCGAGGAGTACGACGTGCTGTTCGCCGACCCGGCCAGGCGCACGGGCCGGGGCCGGACGTTCGACCCCATGGCCTACTCCCCGCCCTGGCCGGTGGTGCTCGACCTGGTCGCGCGCGCCCGCCTGGCCTGTCTCAAGGTCGCTCCCGGCATCCCGTACGAGTTCATCCCGGAGGGCGCCGAGGCCGAGTGGGTCTCGTACAAGGGCGAGGTGAAGGAGGCGACCCTGTGGAGCGGCCACGGGGCCGGCGGCCGGCGGGCGACCCTGCTGCCGGGCGGTCACACGCTGGCGGCCACGGGCGTGCGGGCCCCTGCGGGCGCGCCCGGCCGCTACGTCTACGAGCCCGACGGCGCCGCCGTGCGCGCGCATCTGGTGGGCGAGGTGGCCGAGCTGGTCGGAGGGAGGCTGCTCGACCCGATGATCGCCTACATCACGTCGGACGCGGAGGTGGCCACTCCCTGGGCCAGCGCGTACGAGGTGGACGACATCTTCCCCTTTTCCCTGAAAAAACTCCGCACCGCCCTCCGCGAGCGACAAATCGGCAATGTCACCATCAAGAAGCGCGGCTCCGCCATCGACATCGAACGCCTTCGTGCCGATTTGCGGCTCAAAGGCGATAATTCCCTGATCGTCATCCTGACCAGAATCGCCGACAAACCCTCGGTAATCCTCTGCAAGGCCCTCCCACCTGCCCGAACCGGTTCATCCGTACGTTAATGGCGATCTTTCAATTCACCCCTGACGGACCTTGATCGAGAGGCTAAGGTGAGCGGGCGAGGAGTTCTCCGCCCTATTGCGGTTGACCGCGCTCTCACCCTTCATCGATAAACCGGACCTATCCCACCGCTGCGCGGCAGACCGTCGGCGAGCGAAGGAGCTTTCGGTGGACCATTC
The DNA here is from genome assembly GCF_012034275.1 of Nonomuraea composti. Taxonomy (NCBI): domain Bacteria; kingdom Bacillati; phylum Actinomycetota; class Actinomycetes; order Streptosporangiales; family Streptosporangiaceae; genus Nonomuraea; species Nonomuraea composti. Next base: position 27,503 of record NZ_JAATEP010000050.1, read on the forward strand.
CAACCACGCCGCCCTTCTTCCAAACGGCTACGACGCCGTCCCCAAGAGGATGCGAGACCTGCTCGCGCGTGCCGCCCAGGACCATGTCTACGAGCAACGCACCCAGGGCGCCGTGCTCGACGAGATCCGGCAGCGGCTCGAAGGCATGGAGTGGCTGCTGCGCGAGGTGCGCGAGCGCGAGCTGGGCGGTCTCAGCGGCACGCTGGAGGCGGTCAGCGGCCGGCTCGACGAGATCTCGGCCAAGCCGCCGATGTGGGCGGAGGGCCTGGCGCAGCACGTGGAGGCCGTGCGCGACCACGTCGACGCCGTGGGCGAGAAGGTCACCCACGTGGACGCCCGGGTCACCCCGGTGGCCGAGCTGCCGAGCCTGTGGGCCGACCTGGGCACGGTGGGCGAGAGCGTGGACGAGGCGCTCAAGCGCCTGCAGTCGGTGCTCGACACCACCGACGGCATCACCAGGGGCATGACCGACTTCGCGGCCCTGCTGGCCGGCCTCAACTCCAGCATGGAGGCCGCCGCCAGCCGCTTCACCAGGCTCGACAAGTCGATGGCCGAGCTGGCCAGCCGCACCGACCGCGTCGAGGACGTCGTCAACGACCTGTCGGAGACCGTGGCGGGCACGGCCGAGCAGCTGACGGCCAGGGTGGAGGCCGCCGAGCAGCGCACCACCGCCCGCCTCGACGAGACCGACCAGCGCCTCACGGCCCGGCTCGACGACACCGACGAACGGCTCACCGCCCGCCTCGACGACACCGACGAGCGGCTGAGCGCCCGCCTCGACGACACCGACCGGCGGCTGGGCACCCGGCTCGACGAGACCGACCAGCGGCTCGCCACGGCCCTCCTGGAGGCCGACGAGCGGCTCGTCAGCCGGCTCAAGGAGGCCGACGAAGCGCTCACGGGCCGCCTGGCCGACGTCGAGCAGCGCCTGACCACCCGCCTCGACGAGGCCGACCAGCACCTCGCCGTGCAGCTCGGCGAGAGCGAGCAGCGCCTCACGGCCCGGCTCAGCGGCGTCGACGCCCGCCTCGACCGGGCCGAGGGCAAGCTCACCGGCCTCGACACCAGGCTCACCGGGTTCGACAGCCGGCTGGAGTCCGCCGACGAGTGCCTGGCCGACATCGACACCAGGATCGACGGCCTCGACGGCCGCATGAGCGGCGTGGACAAGCGGCTGGTCTCCATGGAGGGCCAGATCGGCGGCGTGGACAAGCGGCTGGGCACCCTCGACGGGCACCTGGGCCGCCACGACGACCGGTTCGACGCGCTCGACGTGCGCATCGACACCCGCTTCTCCTCCCTCGACGAGCGCATCGCGGCCAGCGACCAGCACGCCGCCGAGATCGCCACCCGCAACGAGGGCCGCTTCAACAAGCTCGACAACCAGGTCGACGCCATCGACGAGCGGCTGGTGGAGGCGGAGGAGCACATGAGCAGCCGCTTCGACACCCTCGACGGCCACTTCGGCGGCCTCGACACCCGCTTCCACGGCCTCGACACCCACCTCAACGGCCTGGCCGCGCGCGCCGACCAGGCGGGCGAGCATCTGGAGTCGGTCGACGAGCGCATCGAGGCGGTCAGCCAGAGCATGAGCCGGCTGCCCGCCGAGCTGGCCATCCCCGAGCGGGTCGGCGAGCTGCTGCAGGCGCACGTGGGCGAGCAGGCCGAGCGCCTGACCGCCGCCACCGACGCGCTCACCGAGCTCGTCCGCGCCAGGCCCGACAGCGAGGAGCTGGCCGGCACGGTCACCGGCATCGTCCAGCCCGCGGCGGCAGACCTGACCAAGCGCCTGGACGCCCTGGAGGAGACCATGCTGGCCCTGGCCGAGGCCCTCCTGCGCCCCACCCGCGCCAAGGACTGACGCCGGGCCGTGCCCGCGGGTGCTCCCCGCGGGCACGAGACGCCTACACGTGCACGGTCGTGATCGGCAGCGACGAGTCGGCCGGGATCTCCAGCGTCGAGGGCGTGACCCCGGCCGCGACCAGGTCGGAGCCGAGGGCGGCGACCATGGCGCCGTTGTCGGTGCACAGCCCCGGCCGGGGCACCCGCAGCCGTACGCCGGCCGCGTCGCACCGCTCCTGCGCCAGCGCCCGCAGCCGCGAGTTGGCCGCCACGCCCCCGCCGATCAGCAGGTCGTGCACGTCGTACTTGCGGCACGCCTGGATGGCCTTGCGGGTCAGCACGTCGACCACGGCCTCCTGGAAGGAGGCGGCGACGTCGGGCACGTGGATGGACTGCCCGGACGCCTCGCGGGCCTCGACCCAGCGGGCGACGGCCGTCTTGAGCCCGGAGAAGGAGAAGTCGAGCGTGCCGTCGTCGAGCTTGCCGCGCGGGAACGCGATGGCCGCGCCGGAGCCGTCGCGGGCGGCCCGGTCGATGTGCGGCCCACCGGGGAACGGCAGGCCCAGCACCCGGGCGACCTTGTCGAACGCCTCGCCAGCGGCGTCGTCGACGGTGGAGCCGAGCGAGATGACGTCTTCGGCGACGTCGGGCACGAGCAGCAGCGAGGAGTGGCCGCCGGAGACGAGCAGGGCGATGCACGGCTTCGGCAGCGGCCCGTGTTCGAGCTGGTCGACGGCGACGTGGGCGGCGAGGTGGTTGACGCCGTAGAGGGGGACGCCGAGGCCGAGCGCGTACGACTTCGCGGCGGCGACGCCGACCAGCAGCGCCCCCGCGAGCCCGGGGCCGGCGGTGACGGCGATGGCGTCGATGTCGGAGAACGTGAGGCCGGCCGTGGCCAGCGCGGCCTCCACGGTGGGTGTCATGGCCTCCAGGTGGGCGCGCGAGGCGACCTCGGGCACGACGCCGCCGAACCTCGCGTGCTCGTCCATGCTGGAGGCGATCGTGTTGGCCAGCAGCTCGTGACCTCTGACGATGCCGATGCCGGTCTCGTCGCAGGACGTCTCGATGCCCAGGACCAGGGGTGCGTCAGTCACCTAGCTTCCTTCTCATCATGATCGCGTCGGTGCCGTCGTCGTAGTAGCGGCGGCGGGTGCCGATCTCCTCGAACCCGAAATGCCGGTAGACGGCCTGCGCGTGCGGGTTGTCGGCGCGTACCTCCAGGAAGATCTCCCGCGCGCCCCTGCGGACCGCCTCGGCCAGCAGCTCGGTCAGCATGGCGCTGCCGATGCCGGTGCCCCGGTGCTTGTCGAGCACGGCGATGGTCTGCACGTCGGCCTGGTCGCCGGCGGCGGCCAGGCCGGCGTAGGCCACGATCTCGTCGTCGACGAGGGCCACGACGTAGTGGCGGGTGCGCGGCATGTCGGCCAGCTCGCCGCGCATCATGCCCTCGCTCCACGCGTCGAGCGGGAACGTGGCGCGTTCGATGGCCATGACCGCGGGCAGGTCGGCCTCGGTCATGGGGCGCAGTCTCACGCCGTCACCCTCTTGGGCGCGCCCGGCACGACCGCGTCGGGGCGGCGCAGGTAGATGGGGCGGGGCGGGTCGAGCGGGACGCCCGCGGCCAGCCGCTCGGCGGCCAGCGCGGCCAGGGCGCCCGCATAGGGGTAGAGCGGCAGGTCGCGGCCGCCGCCGAGGAGGTCGGGGTAGAGCTGCGCGCCGGCGCCGACGACCGGCAGCCCCGCCACGGGCACGTCGGCGGGCCGGTCGACGAAGGGGCCCTCCGCGCGGGTGCGGTGGTCGGTGTAGCGGGCCCAGAAGACTTCCTTGCGCCGCGCGTCGGTGGCCGCGAGGAACGGCTCGGACAGCCCGCTGCCGTAGGCGACGGCGTCGAGCGTGCAGATGCCGTAGGCGGGCACGCCGAGCGTGGTGGCCAGGCCCTGCGCGGTCATCAGCCCGACGCGCAGGCCGGTGTAGGGGCCGGGGCCGCTGCCCGCCACGATGGCCGTCACCTCGCGCAACGGCACGCCGGCCTCGGCGAGGACGGTCTGGATGGTGGGGACGAGCAGCTCACCGTGGCGCCGGGCGTCGATGGTGGTCGACTCGGCGAGCACGCGCTGCCCGTCGTGGAGCGCGGCGGTGACAGCGGGAGTCGCGGTATCAAAGGCCAGGACCAGCACGACTGTTTAGCCTACCCGCCGCGCGGGTCTCACCCGGCCGGTTCGGGTCAGGCCCACCCCGTACGCCGCTTCAGCCAGTCGAGCGCCACCACGCCCTGCGCCCGCTGGAACGCCCGGAGCGTGGGCAGCCCCGGCGGCTCCGGCTGGCGGGACTGGCGGACGAGGTAGCCGGTCACGGCCGCGACCACCGCCGTGACGGCGGGATCATCATCGGTGAGCAGCTCGTGCGGCGCCGGCCCGCCCTGCATCCCGACGGACGGCAGCATGCCGACCCGGTCGAACCAGGGCTGGGCCGTGCAGGCCCACGGCCAGTCGACGACGTAGACCCGCTCGCCGGTCAGCAGGATGTTGTCGGCCCGCAGGTCGGCGTGGATGAGGCTGTCGCCCGCCGCCGCCCGCCCCCAGCCGGACTCCAGCTCGGCCAGCGCGTCGAGGTGGCGCAGGATCCACGGGTCGAGCCCGCCGGTGTCCTCGCCGGTCAGGCGTCTCCAGCCGTGGAAGGAGCCGCCGAACACCTCCTCGACGGACGGCGCGTCGATCGGCGAGGGCGTGAGCGCCGCCGCCATCTCCTCCACCGCCGCCAGCACCCGGTGCAGCTCGTCGCGCCGCCACGGCAGCGCCGGGTGCCGGCCTTCGACGTCCTCGAAGACGAGCGCCACCCAGCCGTCCAGCTCGAAGCCGGTCAGCAGCCTGGGGGCGGGCACGGAGGGCGGCAGGGCGGCGGCGATGCGCAGCTCGGAGCGGTAGATGCGCACGGTGTCGGGGTTCGGCTCGGGGCCGACGGCCTTGACGAAGGCGCGCCGGCCGCCGCGGGTGCGCAGCCGGACGGCGGCGGCCGGGGAGAAGCCGCCCGCCTGGGTGACGGCCTCGGCCACGGGGCCGCCGAGGAAGTCCTCGACGGCGGCGCGCACCTTCGGGTGCACCTCGTGCCACGGGATCCGGCTGCCCGCGGCGGGCGGGTGGTCGGCGGCGCTCATCTGCTCTCAGACTTTGGAGGCGTACACGATGATGTTGTCGAGGTACTCGCCCTTGGCGTAGTCGAACTTGCCGCCGCAGGTCACCAGCTTGAGGCCGTCCTCGACGTAGACGCGCTCGGCGGGGAAGCGGTCTTTGTGCACCTGCTCGATCGCGTCCACCTTGAACGCGACGACCTTGCCGTCGCTGCGCTCCACCTTGACGGTCTCGCCCTTGCGTAACTGCCTGAGCTTGTAGAACACGGCGGGCGCGGTCTTGGTGTCGACGTGACCGATGATCACCGAGGCGCCCTTCTCGCCGGGCACGGCGCTGCCGGTGTACCAGCCGGCCACCTTCGGCTTCTCGTACGGCGGCAGCTCGACCTCGCCGTTCTTCTGCAGGTCGAGCTTCATCAGCGGCGCTTCGACGTCGATCGAGGGGATGTCGATGCTCTCGGGCACGACGCCGGCGGCGGCGGGTGTGGTGGTGTTGGTGCTGGTCTGCATGCCCTTGCCGAACGCGACGAGCACCAGCCCGGTGATGGCGCCGGCGAGCACCACCCGTCCTGGTCGGGCCACGGCTCTATGCCCGGTTGCGCCGCTTGACCGCGAGGCCGATGCCGCCGGCCAGGGCCAGCGCGATCAGCACGCCGGCGGGCCCGAGCGGGATCGACGAGTCCTCCGAGACGTCTTGCGCGTAGGTGCCGCCGCCGCCCGCCCTGGGCGCCCTGGTGGGCACGGTGCTGGTGGGCTCGTCGGTCTGCGGCGAGACGACGCGGAGCGTGGCCCTGCCCATGTCGTTGGTGCCGTCGCACTTGACGTCGACGCGGTAGCTGCCGCGCCGGATCGTTCCCGAGACCTGCGCCTCGCCGCGCACCCAGGGCGAGCCGGCGCCGGCCGTCGGCGACGGGCTGAGCGAGGCCGCGGGCACGGGGTTGAGCGTGACGCCGTTGATGAACGCCCTGGACGTGGCGGTGCCGGTGTGGGCCGGGCCGCCGCTGGGCACCGGGCAGTTGGCCAGGATCCAGACCCTGGACGTCTCGCCGGCCGTGACGCGGTCGGGGTTGAGCTGCACCGAGATGGTCTGCCTGGTCGTGGTCGTGGTCGGCTGCGAGGTGGTGGTCGTGGTCGTGGTGGGGGTGGTCGTCGGGGTGCCGGGGGTGGGTGTGGAGGCGGAAGGCGTCGGTGTGCCTGTTGGACCGGTCTCCGCCGAGGCGGAGCAGCCGGTCAGACCGACCATGACGATGGCTCCCGCGTACGCGACTCGCCTGACCCTGAGCACCGGCCGCACCCCACTCCGCCGTCTTGCACCCCAGCATCCACCAGAATCGGTGAACTTGCTCGTCCTGATACCCAGAAATTCTGGGCGAATCCCTGACCGACGATCTTCATTTTGCTCGTCGGCCTGATACGGCAAGGGTGCCAGCTTTACCCGGCGTTGACGCGGGTTTCAGTCTTGTAGCGGATCAGACGGCGTGTCGGCCCACCTGGGGCCCACGCCGCGCAGGGTCACGACGCGGGCCTCGTCGCCGCCCTCGCGGTCGATGTGGATCTCCAGCCGGTCGTCGGCCAGCCCCTCGACCAGCCCCTCGCCCCACTCGACGACGGTGACCGACTCTTCGAGCGAGGCGTCGAGGTCGAGGTCGTCGACCTCCAGGTCGCCGCCGAGCCGGTACGCGTCGACGTGCACGAGCGGCGGCCCCTGCCGCAGCGACGGATGCACCCGGGCGATCACGAACGTCGGCGAGGTGATCGGGCCGCGCACCTTGAGCCCTTCGGCGATGCCCTGGACGAGCGTGGTCTTGCCGGCCCCGAGGGGGCCCGACAGCACCAGCAGGTCACCGGGGCGCAGGTGGGCGGCCAGGCGGGCGCCGTAGGCCCGCATGTCGTCGGGAGTCGCGAGCCGCACTTAGATCTCCACTCTCTTCAGCAGGTCGCGTAGCGTGTCGTTGACGATGCCCGGGCGTTCGAGCTGGATCAGGTGCGAGGTCTCGGGCACCTCGGTGAGCTGCGCCTTGGGCAGCGCGGCCGCGATGGCCTTGCTGTGGTCGGGCGGGGTCAGCCAGTCGCGGTCGCCGACGAGGATCGCGGTGGGCACCTGATCGAGAACGTGCAGGGCGGAGAGCTTGTCGTGGTTCATCAGGGCCGGGTAGAAGTTGGCGACCACTTCGGTGGGAGTGGCCCTGATCATCGACTCGGCGAAGTCGACCACGGTGGGGCTGACGTTCTTGGAGTCGCCGAAGCCGATGAGGCGGGTGATGAGGAAGGCGATGTCGCTGCCGGCGTGGCGGGTGCGGTCGACCCACGTGCCCCGCTTGCCCAGCATCGACACCGTGCCGGGGGCCACCTTGTGCACCACCTTCGACAGCACGGCGGGCAGGCCGAGGGTGAGCTCGGCCAGCTTGCCCGCCGAGGTGGAGACGAGCGCCGCCGCGCGGATCTTGTCGCCGAACAGCTCGGGGTGGCGGTCGGCCAGCGCCATCATCGTCATGCCGCCCATGGAGTGGCCGACGAGCGCGCACGGCCCCGGCACGAACCGCTCGATCACCTCGGCCAGGTCGTCACCCAGCCGGTCGATCGTGCAGTCTTCGGCCTTGGCCCGCTGGGAGCGGCCGTGGGAGCGCTGGTCCCACAGCACCAGCCGGTAGTTCTCCCGCAGGTCCTTGCGCTGGTAGTGCCACGACTCCAGGCTGAGGCAGTAGCCGTGGGACAGGACGACGGTCAGCGGCGCGTCGTCGGGGCCGTCGATCTCGACGTGCAGCGCGTAGCCGTCGGAGGTGACGAGCGTGCGCTCCCTGCCCCGCAGCTCGCCGAACGGCTCGCTCGCCTCGGTGTCGGGGCGCAGCCTGATGCGGCCGACCGCGTAGCGCTTGACCAGCGCCGCCGCCGCGACACCGGCGGAAGCCGCACCGACGAGCGCGCCGGCGATCCCGACCCTGCGCCGTGTTGTCGTCGTCGTCATGTCCCCGATCCTTCTCCGCTCATGCCCGCCGCGAAGTGCCCTTCGTCACGTTGACGTGAACGCGCGGCACGCGCGAACCGATCCTCGTCACGATCTCATGCGTGATCGTGCCGAGGGTATCCGCCCATTCCTGAGCGGTCGGCTCGCCCCCGTCGCCCGGCCCGAACAGCACGACCTCGTCGCCCGCCGACAACGGGTCGTCGCCCATGTCGATCATGAACTGATCCATGCACACCCGGCCGGCGATCAACCGGCGACGGCCTCCCGCCAGAACCTCGGCCCGCCCCGTCGCGTGCCGCAGTATGCCGTCCGCGTACCCGAGAGGAACGAGACCAAGCGTGGTCTCCCGTCCTGTGATGTAGAGGTGACCGTAGGAGACGCCGGAGCCCTCGGTGACGCGCTTGACGAGACCGATCCTGGCCGTCAGCGTCATGGCCGGCCTGAGGCCGAAGTCGCCCTGCTCGGGGATGGGGCTCAGGCCGTACATCGCGATGCCGGGCCTGACGAGGTCGTAGCGGGCGGCGGGCAGCGTCATCGCGGCGGCGGAGTTGGCCAGGTGCCTGATCACCTCGGAGCCGGCCGCGCCGACCTGCTCGGCCAGCTTCAGCGCCGTCTCGTAGGCCTCCAGCTGCTGCTCGATCGACGGATGCCCCGGAATGTCGGCGCAGGCGAAGTGGGACCAGAGCCCGACGATCTCGATGACGCCCTCGGCCCGCAGCTCCAGCGCCCGGTCGAGCAGGCCCGGCCAGGCCGCCAGCGGCGCGCCGCCCCTGCTCATGCCGGTGTCGGCCTCCAGGTGCAGCTTCGCGGGGCGGCCCGCGCGCCGGGCGGCGGCCGCGATCTCGTCGAGCAGCCGCACGTCGGCGGCCGACAGCTCGACGTCGGCGGCCAGCGCCTCGTCGAGCGGCTCGCCCGGCGTGATCAGCCAGGACAGGACGGGTGCGGTCACGCCCGCCGCGCGCAGCTCCAGCGCCTCCCTGACGAACGCCGTGCCCAGCCGGCTCGCCCCGCCCTCCAGCACCGCCTCGGACGCCGGCACCAGCCCGTGCCCGTAGGCGTCGGCCTTGACCGCGCCCATGATCTCCGCGCCGCCCGCGCGCTCCTTGAGCAGCGCGACGTTGTGCCTGATGGCGGCCAGATCGACGCGTGCCTCGGCGGGCGTCGCCACTGGGGAGTACATCCTTCTAGTGTGGCAGCTCCCGCACGTCGCCGGGTCCAGTTTCCGTCCAGCGCGCCTTGAGATCGACGCTGGTCAACACGCCAGGCCGACCGGTCAGCGTGCCGATTCCGCCACCGTACGCATCGCGGCCGGGATCGCCGTGGCCACGTCGGCGGCGGCCAGGGGGGCGCCGTCGGCGGCCAGCCCGCCCGCGACCCCGTGCAGGAAGGCCGCGCACGAGGCGGCGTCGTAGCAGCTCAGCCCCTGGGCGAGCAGCGCGCCCGCCAGCCCCGACAGCACGTCGCCGGTGCCGCCGGTGGCCAGCCAGGGCGTGCCGGTGACGTTCACCCGCGCCGGCCTGCCCTCCTCGGCCACCACCGTGGTCGAGCCCTTGAGCAGCACGGTCACGCCCAGCTCGGCCGCCGCCCGCCGGGCGTGCTCCAGCCGGGCCGCCTCGATGGCGGCGCGATCGGCGCCGATGAGCCTGGACAGCTCGCCCGCGTGCGGCGTGATCAGCACCGGCGCGGCCCGCCGCAGCAGCGCGGTGTCCCGCGACACGAGCGTCAGCCCGTCGGCGTCGACCAGCACGGGCACGTCGGTGGCGAGCACCCTGGCGGCCAGCTCGTGCGCCCAGGCGTCGGTGCCGAGCCCGGGGCCGAGCACCCACGCCTGCACGCGGCCCACGTGCTCGATCGAGGGCTCGTCGAGCAGCGTGACCACGGCCTCGGGCCACCGGGCGCGCACCTGGGCGACCGGGGCCTCGCGGCCGGCGTACCTGACCATGCCGGCGCCGCCGCGCAGCGCGCCGCCGACGGCGAGCACGGCCGCGCCGGTGAACAGGTCGCTGCCCGCCGCGACGCCCAGCACCCCTCTGCGGTACTTGTCCGACTCGCCGCCGGGGCGCGGCAGCAGCCCGTCCACGTCGCGGCCGGTGAGCGCGGCGACGTCGGGATCGGGCAGGTACGGGCCCAGCCCGATGTCGCACAGCTCGACCCGCCCGGCGAAGGCGGCGCCCGGGTCGACGAGCAGCCCCGTCTTGTACGCCCCCATGGTCACGGTCACCCCGGCCCGGACGGCGGCGCCCTCGACCCGGCCGCTGCTCGCGTCCACGCCGCTGGGCACGTCCACGGCCACGACGGTGCCCCGGGCGGCGCTCGCCTCCTGCGCGAACCGCGCGTACGGCTCCCGCAGCGCCCCGGAGGCCCCGATGCCCACGAGCCCGTCGATGATCAGGTCGGCCGCCTCCACCACGTGCCCGTCGGCGACCCGCCCGCCGGCGTCGAGCAGCGCGCGCAGCCCGGCCTCGTGCGTCTTGGAGCCGGCGAGCACGGCCTCCACCCGGGCGCCGCGCCGGGCCAGCCGCTCGCCCGCGTACAGGGCGTCGCCGCCGTTGTCGCCGCTGCCGACGAGCAGCACGACGCGCCTGCCGTAGACGCGGCCCAGCAGGTCGGCGCAGACGGCGGCGAGCCCGGCGGCGGCCCGCTGCATGAGCGTGCCCTCGGGCAGCCGGGCCATGAGCGCGTGCTCGGCGCCCCTGATCTGGTCGGCGGTGTAAGCGGTACGCATGATCCGAAGCTATCCCTCCGCGATCACATAGGCCACGGCGACGCCCGCGTCGTGGCTGAGCGACAGGTGCCAGCGCTTGACCCCCAGCTCGTACGCGACCTCGGCCACCTTGCCCGAGACCCGCAGCTCGGGCTTGCCCAGCTCGTCGCAGCGCACCTCGGCCTCCAGGTGCCCGAGGCCCTTGGGCGCGCCGAGCGCCTTGGCCACGGCCTCCTTGGCGGCGAACCTGGCGGCCAGGGACTGTATCGGCAGCGGCCGCTCGACCTCGGTGAACAGCCGCTCCCGCAGCCGCGGGGTGCGCTCCAGCGCGGCCTCGAAGCGGGCGATGTCCACGACGTCCACGCCGATACCCAGGATCATCGGTCCAGGGTATTAGAACGGCCCGCGCTCCCACGGCCCCCAGATCGCGATGGACATGCCCTGCTTGGCCTGGAGGTTGACGTAGAGCGTGTACCCGCCGGGGCCGAACGTCGAGCCGGCGAACTCCGCGCCTTCGTCGCCGGGGATGGGCTGCAGCCGGCAGAAGTCGAAGATCTCGCCGGTTCTGGTCAGGCCGCGCAGGTAGTTGTCGCCGTCGCCGTCCTCGCACAGCACGAGCGTGCCGCGCCTGCTGACGGTCACATTGTCGGGCAGGTCGAGCACCGTGGAGCGGGGCGACTCGTAGACGAGCTTGAGCCGGCCGCTCCACGTCTCGTACGCCCACACCTGCCCCCGCCCGTCGCCGAACCCGTCGGGCGCCCGCTCGCCCGGCGCGGTGGCCCCGCCCTGGGTGGAGACGAAGTACACCGTGCCGTGGTGGTGCACCGCGCCCTCCAGCCGGGCGAAGATCGCCGCACCCTTCTTCCTGCCCTGCCTGCCCACGGCCTGGACGGCCTCGTCGTAGGCGGGCCTGCCGGTGAAGTCGGGGTCGGGGTCGTCGATGTCCACCCAGGCGGTGCCGTACGTGGCGCCGGGCTCCTGCCCCTTGGACAGGTCGGCGCGCTCGGTGCCGGCCACGGCGAGCATCTGGAGCCGGCCGCCGTCGAGCAGCCGCCCGGCCAGGATGGGGTGCTTGGGCGGCAGGTAGCGGTAGAAGCCGGAGGGGAAGGAGAAGTTGTCCTCGGTGAGGTAGACGGCGCCGGAGGAGGGGTCGAAGGCGGCCGACTCGTGCGGGAAGCGGCCGGCGGAGCGGATCGGCCGGGCCGTGGCGGGGCGGGTCACCGGCACCTCGAAGAGGTAGCCGTGCTTGCGAGTGAGCCGGGCGTTGTCCTCGCCGGTGTGGTCGTCGCCCACGTCGGGGCCGTTGACGGTCTCCTCGCAGCTGATCCAGGCGCGCCAGGCCATGGGGCCGCCGGAGCAGTTCATCATGGTGCCGTTCAGCGAGGGGGCGCTCCTGATCACCTCGCCGTGGCGGGTGACCTGGATCGTGGAGGTGCCGCCCCCGGCCATCGGGTCGTAGGCCCTGGCCTTGTCGCCGAAGGCGCCGACGGCGCCGTTGACCTCGTGGTTGCGGATGAGCACGGCGCTGCCCTTGGGGCCTGCGAAGGCGGCCATGCCGTCGTGCCGGCCCGGCACGGTGGACCCGTCGGTGTAGCGGTCTCCCGCGACGCTGAACGAGCGGTAGCGGAACCCGTCGGGAAGGTGCAGGCGTACCTTGCCGTCGCGCAGGTCGCGGACGGGGCGCAGCGGGCCGTAGCCGCGCGCGGGCGCGGTGCCGCCCTTCGCGGCGACGCACGCGACCCCCGCGAAGGGCCCGGCGATCCCCGCGACGACACTGGAGATGAAGCGACGACGGTCCACGGAATACCTCCCGTCGGGGACAGTAGTCGCCGGTCAGCCGTTGCACGCCCGATTCAGCAAGACCCGTATCTCTTCCCCGAACAGGCTCTCGGTAATCCCATGTCTTTATCCATAGGCTGTGGATCTCCGGGCGCAACCCCGCCCGAGGCCCGGTTCGCCGCACATCGCTACGCTGCCTAGGTGAACAACGGCTACGTGGAACTGAGCAGGGAGCAGTGGAGCGAGCTCCGCAAGAACACGCCCTTGACTCTCACCGCAGACGAGCTGGAAGAGCTACGCGGCGTCGATGACCCGATCGACCTCACCGAGGTCACCGACATCTACCTCCCCCTGACCCGGCTGCTCAACCTGCACTTCACCGGGTCCAAGCAGCGCAGCAGCGTGCTGAGCGCGTTCCTCGGCAAATCCGAGCAGCGCGTGCCGTACATCCTGGGCATCGCGGGCAGCGTCGCGGTCGGCAAGTCGACCACCGCGCGCCTGCTGCACACCCTCCTGGCCCGCTGGCCCGAGCACCCGCACGTGGAGCTGATCACCACCGACAGCTTCCTCTACCCCAACGCGGTGCTGGAGGCCAAGAAGATCATGCATCGCAAGGGTTTCCCCGAGAGCTACGACCGGCGGGCGCTGGTCAGGTTCGTGGCGGAGGTGAAGGCGGGCGCCGCCGAGGTCAAGGCGCCCATCTACAGCCACCTTGAGTACGACATCGTCCCCGGCGCCGCCCAGACCGTGAAAAGTCCCGACATCCTGATCATCGAGGGGCTCAACGTCCTCCAACCGGCCCCGCCCACGTCCCTCGCCGTCAACGACTACTTCGACTTCTCCATCTACGTCGACGCCAAGGTGGAGGACATCCGCACCTGGTACGTCGAACGCTTCCACAAGCTGCGCCGGACCGCCTTCGAGGACCCGAAGTCGTACTTCCGGCACATCGCCGAGCTGTCCTACGACGAGGCCACCGACTTCGCGCGCAACGTCTGGCGCGACATCAACGAGCGCAACCTCGTCGAGAACATCGCCCCCACCAGGGGCCGCGCCGACCTCGTGCTCAAGAAGGGCGCCGACCACTCCGTACGGCGGGTGCGGCTCCGCCAGACCTGAACGCCTCCTCGAACACGTACCGGGCGAACCTGCCCGCGCACTCCTGATCGTCGATGTCGGCGAACCAGCACTCCTCACCATGGTCATGGCACCAGCTCCAGATCATGCGAGGGAGCCTCGCGTAAGCACATCAACACCCCGTCAAGATCCGATCGACGACAATTGACCCCGTGCTACATCTGCGACTGATCATCCCGGCCGCGCGCACCGAAGAGGCGACGGCGGTGCTGGAGGAATGCCCCGGCGTCACCAACATCGTCGTCCTGCCCGGCGCGGCCCGGGAGCCGCGGGGCGACGTCGTGCTCTGCGACGCGGCCAGGGAGTCGGCCAACGAGGTGCTGGGCAAGCTCGAATGGCTGCGCGGCGAGGGCTCCATCGCGGTCGAGCAGGTCGATCTGTCGCTGTCGAAGGCGGCGGAGGACGCCGTGGAGGAGGCGCCCGGCGACCCCGACGACGCGGTCATCTGGGAGGAGCTGGGGCAGAAGGTCCAGGCCGACTCGCGCGTGACCTGGGCGTACCTGGCCTTCCTCGCCATCGCCACCCAGCTCGCCGGCATCGGCGTGCTCCAGAACTCCCCCATCCTGATCGTCGGCGCGATGGTGCTCGGCCCCGAGTTCGGCGCCGTCGCGGCCATCTGCTTCGGCCTGCTGCAGCGCCGCGGCCACCTGATCGTGACCGCGCTGCGGACGCTGGTCGTCGGGTTCCTGGTCGCGATCGCCATCACGTACGCGTGCGCGCTCGTCTCCCACTGGCTGGGCTGGATCGACGCGGCCAACCTCGACAAGAACGAGGAGGTCCAGTTCATCGTCAAGCCCGACCGCTGGTCGTTCATCGTGGCGCTGCTGGCGGGCTCGGCCGGGGTGCTGTCGGTCACGGCGGGCAAGTCGTCGGCCCTGGTCGGCGTCTTCATCTCGGTCACCACCGTGCCCGCGGCCGGCTACGTGGCGGTGGCGGCGGCGGTGTCGGACTGGAAGGAGCTCGCGCCCTCCGTCTCCCAGCTCGGCGTCAACATCCTGGGGATGGTCATCGCGGGCACTCTCACCCTTGTGGTGCAGCGGAAATTCTGGCCTCAAGTAGGACGCCGTTCATCCGTATGACCGAGGCCACACCTTTGGTCCGGCTAGTAGGGTCCGGCACATGCACATCCTCGCCACCGAGGGGCTGACCAAACGTTTCCCCACCGTCACCGCGGTCGACCAGCTCACGGTCACCGTGGGGTCAGGCGTGACCGGACTGGTCGGAGCGAACGGCGCGGGCAAGTCGACGCTGATCAAAATCCTGCTCGGCCTGCTGCCGCCGTCCGGCGGCACCGCGCGCGTGCTGGATCTCGACGTCACCGCGCAGGGCGCCCAGATCCGCCGGCTCGTCGGCTACATGCCGGAGCACGAATGCCTGCCCCCCGACGTCTCCGCCACCGAGCTGGTCGTCCACCTCGCCCGCATGTCCGGGCTGCCGCGCACCGCCGCGCGTGAGCGCGCTGCCGACGTCCTGCGCCACGTCGGGCTGGCCGAAGAGCGCTACCGCCCCGTCGGCGGGTACTCGACCGGCATGAAGCAGCGGGTCAAGCTGGCCCAGGCGCTGGTCCACGACCCCAAGCTGATCTTCCTCGACGAGCCGACCAACGGCCTCGACCCGCGCGGCCGCGACGAGATGCTGACGCTGATCAGGCGCATCGGCACCGAGTTCGGCATCAGCGTCCTGGTCACCTCTCACCTGCTCGGCGAGCTGGAGCGCATCTGCGACCACGTCGTCGTCATCGACGCGGGGCGGCTGCTGCGCTCGTCCGCGATCGGCGAGTTCACGCAGGCCACGCAGACCGTGACGGTCGAGGTGGACGAGGGGCTCGACGAGCTGGCCGCCCGGCTGACCGCCGGCGGGCAGACCGTCTCGCGGCAGGGGCGCCTGCTGGTGGTCAAGGTGCTGGGGCCCGCGACGTACGACGCGATCCGCGACACCACGGCCGAGCTGGGCCTGTGCCTCATCCGCCTCGAACAGGGACGTCACCGCATCGAGGACGTCTTCAGGGAGGAGGTGGCACATGTCTGAGATCTACGACATCGGCTACCGCCACTACGACGGCCCCCGCCTCGGCCGCGCCTACGCGACCAGGGCCCTGGCCGTGCACAGCCTGCGCGGCGTCTTCGGCCTCGGCCGCCCGGCACGCAGCAAGATCGTGCCGTTCGCGCTGGCCGCCATCATGATCATGCCGTCCATCGTGGGCATCGCCATGATGGCCCTGATCAAGCAGCGCGGCATTCCGTACAGCGGCTTCGCCGTCGTCATGCAGGCCGTCGTCGCGATCTTCCTGGCCGCGCAGGCCCCCACGGTCGTCGCGCCCGACCTGCGCTACCGCGTGCTGCCGCTCTACCTCTCGCGTCCCGTCTCGATCACCGAGTACGTCGGCGCCAAGGTCGCGGCGATGACCGTCGCCGTGTTCGCGCTGATCGCGGTGCCGCTCACGGTCACCTACCTCGGCGAGCTGATCGTGGACATGCCGGGGCCGCCCGCCACGGGCGAATACCTCGGCGCCGTGCTCATGGCGTTCCTGCTGGCGCTGCTGCTGGCGGCGTTCGGGCTGGCGCTGGCCTCGTTCACGCCGCGGCGCGGCCTCGGCGTCGCCTCGGTGATCACGGTGTACCTGCTGTCGTCGGCCTCCGTCCCGATCATCTACGGCACCCTGTACTCCTCCGGCAACGAGGGCGCCGCCGCCTGGGCGTGGCTGGCGAACCCGTTCTGGCTGGTCGACTCCGTGCAGTACTGGTTGTTCGGCACCACGCCGCACTCCATCGAGGGCGCCGCCTACCCCAGCGGCCCCGCCTCGGCCGCGGTCCTGGTGCTGCTGATCGCCGCCGGGCTGGCCGCTCTCGCCCTGCGTTACAGGAAGGCGGCCGCGCGATGAGGATCGAGCTCTCCCAGGTCTCCCGCTGGTACGGCAACGTGGTCGCGGTCAACGACGTCACGATGACGATCGGGCCCGGCGTCACCGGGCTGCTCGGGCCGAACGGGGCGGGCAAGTCGACGCTCCTGCACATGATGGCCGGGTTCCTGTCGCCGTCGGGCGGCACGGTCACGCTGGACGGCACGCCCGTGTGGAAGAACCACCACATTTACCGAAATATCGGCTTAGTGCCGGAAAAGGAGGGCGTTTACGGTTTCCTGACCGGCTGGCAGTTCGTCCTGTCCGCCGCCCGCCTCCACAACCTGCCCGACCCGGTCGAGGCCGCCCGCAAGGCCCTGGCCACCGTGGAGATGGAGGAGCCGAAGGACCGGCGCGTCGAGACGTACTCGAAGGGCATGCGCCAGCGCGTCAAGGTCGCCGCCGCGCTCGTCCACGACCCGCCCGTCCTGCTCCTCGACGAGCCGTTCAACGGCATGGACCCCCGCCAGCGTCTGCACCTGATGGACCTCATCCGCACGATGGGCACGGCGGGCAAGACCATCCTGTTCAGCTCCCACATCCTGGAGGAGGTCGAACGGGTCGCCCAGCACATCGAGGTGCTGGTCGCGGGCCGGCACGCGGCGTCGGGCAACTTCCGCGAGATCAGGCGCCTGATGACGGACCGGCCCCACCTGTTCGTGATCCGCTCCAGCAACGACAGGAAGCTCGCCGCCGCGCTCGTCCGCGACGACTCGACCGGCGGCATCTCGCTGCGCCCCGACGGCCTGGAGGTGCAGGCCACCGAGTTCCGCCGCTTCGCCCGCCTCCTGCCCCAGGTCGCCCGCGACGAAGGCGTCCGCCTGCACGAGGTCTCCCCGGCGGACGAGGACCTGGAGAGCGTCTTCTCCTACCTGATCAACAGGAGCACGTGACATGAACACCGTGGTTGCGGGCATCACCTACCGCGCGCTGCTGGGCCGCCGACGCATCATCCTGCTCCTGCTGCTCCCGCTCGCCCTGATCGCCCTGGCCGTGCTGCTGCGCGCGTTCGGCGCCGCCGACCAGGCCACGACCGTGGACCTGATGCAGAAGTTCGCGATCAGCACCATGCTGCCGCTGCTCGGCCTCATCGCCGGCACCGGCGTCATCGCCCCCGAGATCGACGACGGCACCATCATCCACCTGATGTCCAAGCCGATCTCCCGCCCGGTCATCGCGCAGACGAAGTTCCTGGTCGCGGCCTCGCTGCTGGCCGTGTTCGGCGCCGTGCCCACCTACGTGGCGGGCCTGCTGCTGATCGGCGGCGAGGACGGCATCGCCACCGGCTTCGCCGCCGGCACCCTCGTCGCCGGCATCGCCTACGCCGCCGTCTTCCTGCTGCTCGGCATCGTCACCCGGCACGCGGTCACGATCGGCATCATCTACGCCCTGGTCTGGGAGAGCCTGGTGGGCAACCTCATCCCAGGCGTCCACAAGTTCTCCATCCAGTACTGGGGCCAGTCGATCGCCGACCAGCTCAGCGACTCCCCCTTCTTCAAGACGGACGTCGCGCTGAGCTTCGCCATCCCGGCCCTGATCGTCGTCACCGTCGGCGCCGTCCTGCTGGCCGGCCAGCGCCTGCGCGCGTTCTCCCTCACCGGCGACGAGTGACGCTCAGGTGATGTCCCTGCGCAGCGGCGCCGCGATCGCGACGAGCGCGGCGAGCAGCGCGTACGCCAGCAGCACGGCGGCCCCCAGCCAGGCGGGCAGCAGGGCGACGGCGGCCCCGCCGGTCTGCGTCGCGACGGCGTCGGCCAGGTACGTGAACCCGGTCAACGCCGCCGCGGCCCCGCCCGGCAGGTACGGATAGAGCACGTTCGCGCCGGGGACCATCAGCAGCGCGGTCTCGACGAGGTAGAAGTAGCCGCCGAGCACGCCCAGCGCGGCGACCTGGTTGGGCAGCAGCGCCCCGACGGCCACCCCGAGCAGCATGTACGCGGCCATCGCCAGCGCGATCCTGACCAGCAGCACCAGCACGGCGCCGGCGGGCAGTCCCAGCGTGATCCCCTTGGCCGTGGCGGCCGCGAAGAGCGCCGCGCCGGCCACGGCCGCGCTGAGGAGCCCGTAGCCCAGGCCCGCGACCGCGTGGACGGCGAGCTTGGCGAGCAGCGCCTGCCACCGTCCGGGAACGAACAGGGCGGTGGTGGTGATCGTCTGGTGGCGGTGTTCGGCGGCGACCGCGGTGGTGCCGATCAGCGCGGGCACGAACGCCAGGATGCCCAGCATCCCGAGCAGCACGCGGGTGCCCTGCTCCGTCTCCAGGCCGGGCAGCGGCGGCTGGAAGTTCTCCGGCCCGACGAGGGCGAGCAGCCCGACGAACCCGCCGCTGCACATCGCCGCGACCGCTCCCCACAGGGGCAGCCGGGAGGCCGTCAGACGAAGCCGCTCGGCGGAGAGCAGCGCGGACGCGCGGTGCCAGGTCATGAGGTGCCTCCCGTGAGGTCGAGGAAGGCCCGTTCGAGCGTGGGCCTCTCCTGGGTCAGCTCGTGCAGCGCGATGCCGTGCCGCGCCGCGGCGGCGGCGATCTCGGCGGCGGTCAGCCCTTGGACGCTCAGGACGTCGGGCTGGCGCACCTCCACGGTGACGCCCGCACCGCTCGGGACCTCGGGCTGGCACACCTCCACGGTGACGCCCACACCGCTCGGGACCTCGGGCTGCCGCACGTCCGCGGTGACGCCCGCACCGAGGAGGGCGGTCCGCAGCCGTTCCGCCTGAGGCGAGCGCACGTGGACGGCCGCCGGGCCGTACAGGTCGCCGACGGGTCCTGCCGTGACCAGCCGGCCTTGCCGGATCATCACGACCTGCCCGGCCACCTGCTCCACCTCGCTCAGGACATGGCTGGAGATCAGGATCGCGCGCCCCTGCCCGGCGAGGTCGCGCAGGAAGCCGCGCAGCCACGCCATGCCCTCAGGGTCCAGGCCGTTGGCCGGCTCGTCCAGCACCAGCACCGCCGGATCGCCGAGCAGCGCGGTGGCCAGCTGCACCCGGCGGCGCATCCCTGTGGACAGCGTGCGCGTCCTGCGGCCGGCGAAGGCCGCCGCCCCGGTCAGCTCCATGACGGAGGCCACCCTGGAAGGGGGATGCCCGCCCATGCGGGCGTAGACGCGCAGATGGTCGTGGACGGTGTGCGCGGGGTGGCAGCCCGAGCTGTCGAGCACCGCGCCGACCTGCGACGACGGGCTGGGCAGGTCGGCGTAGCGGCGCCCGCCGATGGTGGCGCTGCCCGCGCTGGGCCGGACCAGCCCCAGCAGCATGCGCATCGTGGTGGTCTTGCCCGCGCCGTTCGGGCCGAGGAACGCCGTCACCGTGCCCGGCGGGACCTCGAAGCTGAGCTCGCTGACCGCTCGTACCGGGCCGAAGGACTTGCTCAGGCCGCGCACCTCGATCATGCCTACCTCCTCGCTCCATCTGTTCTATTACCTCTATATCAGATAGAGTGAAGTTGTGAACCTGACCATCGATCTCGACAGCGACGTCCCGATCTACCAGCAGATCAGGGACCGCGTCGTGGAGGCCGTGGCGCGCGGCGAGGCCAAGGAGGGCGATCCGCTGCCGTCCACCCGCCGGCTGGCCACCGACTTCGGGATCAACTTCCACACCGTGAACAAGGCGTACGACCTGCTCAGGCAGGAGGGGGTCATCCGCGTCAACCGCAAGAGCGGCGCCGTCATCAGACGCGACCCCGGCTCAGGCGCGCCGGAGCCGGGGTTCGGCGCGCAGTGGCGCGAGCGCCTGCGGGTGCTGCTCGCGGAGGCCAGCGTGCACGGCCTCACTCACGAGGAGATCCTGCGCCAGTGCGCGGAGACGCTGGCGGGGTTCGGGCACGCGCCAGAGAAGACCTGGCCGGAGCAGAAGGCCGCGCAGGGGAAGACCGGGCCTGGGCAAAACGCCGCGCCGGGGAAGAGCGGGCCGGAGCAGAAGGCCGCGCAGGGGAAGGCAGGGGCGAGGCGGGAGGCCGCGCCACCCGTACCGGAGGAGGCCGTCACATGACGCCGGTCGTCGCGACCGTCACCACCGTCGTACTGGTCGGCTGCGTCGCGCTGATCACGCCCGCGCTGGCCAGGCCCACGCTGCCGTTCGGCGTGCGCGTTCCCGACGACCGCGCCGCGGACCCGGCCGTCATCGCCCAGCGGCGCTCCTACGTGCGGCTGGTGCTGCTCGCCATGGTCCTGTTCGGCGCCCTCGCCGCCGCCTTCGGCGGGCTCTGGCCGGCCGCGTTCGGCGCCACCTGCCTGGCGCTCTACTACCGGGCCCACCGCAAGGTACGCGCCGCCAAGCGGACAGGGCAGTGGTACGCCGGCCGGCGCCAGGGCGTCACCGTGCACACCTCGTTCCGCTCGGACCCGGTCGCCTGCCCTGGGCCTGGATCCTGCCCGCGGTCGCGATCACCCTCGCCACCGCGGCGGTCGGCCTGTGGCGCTACGACGCCCTGCCCGCCACGCTGGCGTCCTTGCACGGGCTCGGGCGCCGACCCGGCCCGCCGCGCGCCCACCAGCGCGTTCACCGCCTTCGAGCCGGTGCTGCTCCAGGCGGTGGTCACCGTGGCCTTCCCCGCGCTGACGCTGGTCCTGCTCCGCGCCCGCCCCGACCTCGACGCCGCCCGGCCGGCGGGATCGGCCCGCAGGTACCGCGTCTACCTGCGCGGCATGGCGCGGCTCTCCCTGCTCGGCGCCGCCTGCGTGAACTTCTCGCTGTTCATCGCCGCGCTGCGGCTCTGGGAGGTCTTCGCCCTCGGCACCGCGGCGGCCGTGCTCCCGCTCGCCGCTCTGGTGCTGGGCCCGCTCGCCTGGGAATGGCGTGCCGGGCAGGGCGGGCACCGTCTGCCCCGCCTGCCGGGCGAGGAGAAGGAGGACTCCGGGCTCGTCCAGCGTGACGACGACCGGCACTGGCACCTCGCCGGCACCGTCTACGCCAACCGCCACGACCCCGCCGTCGTCCTGCACGCCCGCTTCGGCCAGAGCTGGACGCTGAACCTGGGGCATCCCGTGGCGTGGGCGGTCGTCGCCGCCCTGGCCACGCTGGTGCTGCTGGCCCTCACCGGGATCATCGACCTGCCCGAACGGCACGGTCTGTTCTGAAGCGTTCACCGGGTACGGACCCCGCACCCGGTGAACGATCGGCCGTCAGACGCAGGCCGTCCGTACGACGTCGGCCAGGCGGCCCGCCACCTGCGTGGCGTGCTCCTCGGAGGCGGCCTCCACCATGACCCGGATCATCGGCTCGGTGCCGCTCGGCCGGATCAGCACCCGGCCGGTCTCCCCCAGCTCCGCCTCCGCCTCCGCGACGGCGGCGACGAGCTCGGGCACCGACGCCTTGCCCTTGTCGACGTCCTTGACGTTGATCAGGATCTGCGGCAGCGGCGTCATCACGGCGGCCAGCTCCTTCAGCGGCACGCCCGACTTGGCCACCACGCCCAGCAGGTGCAGCGAGGTGAGCAGGCCGTCGCCCGTGGTGGCGTGGTCGAGCATGATGACGTGCCCCGACTGCTCGCCGCCCAGGTTGTAGCCGTCGGACTTCATCCGCTCCAGCACGTAGCGGTCGCCCACCGCGGTCTCCACGACCGTGATGCCCGCGTCGCGCATGGCGAGCTTGAAGCCCAGGTTCGACATCACGGTCGCGACGACGGTGTCCTTGGCCAGCGTGCCCTCGCCGTGCATGGCGGCGGCCAGGATGGCCATGATGTGGTCGCCGTCGATGATCGCGCCCGTGTGGTCGACCGCCAGGCAGCGGTCGGCGTCGCCGTCGTAGGCCACGCCCAGGTCAGCGCCGCGCGAGATGACGACCTGCTGGAGCTTGTCCAGGTGGGTCGAGCCGTGCCCGGCGTTGATGTTGAGGCCGTCGGGCCTGGCGCCGATGGCCTCGACCCGGGCGCCCGCGCGCACCAGCGCCTCCGGCGCCACCATGTGGGCGGCCCCGTGAGCGCAGTCGACCACGATGTTCAGCCCGTCGAGCGAGCCGGTCATCGTGGCCAGCACGTGCGAGATGTACCGGTCGGCCTCCCCGTACGCGTCGCGCACGCGGCCGACGCCGGAGCCGACGGGGAAGCTCCACTCCTCACCGAGCCGACGCTCGATCTCGTCCTCGACCGCGTCGGACAGCTTGAAGCCGCCGCGCGCCAGGAACTTGATCCCGTTGTCGGGCGCCGGATTGTGCGAGGCCGACAGCATGACGCCGAGATCGGCGCCGAGCGCGGCGGTGAGGTGGGCGACGGCCGGGGTGGGCAGCACGCCGAGGCGCAGCACGTCCACTCCGGACGCCGCGAGGCCGGCGACCACGGCGGCCTCGAGAAACTCTCCCGAGGCACGCGGGTCCCGGCCTACGACCGCCACCGGACGGCGTCCGGTGGCGGCGAACGCGCCTGCATCGCCGAGGACGTGGGCGGCCGCCACGGACAAGTCCATGGCGAGCTCCGCCGTGAGGTCGCGACCCGCGACCCCACGTACCCCGTCGGTGCCGAAAAGGCGCGCCAACTTAGCGCTTGCTGTACTGCGGAGCCTTACGGGCCTTCTTGAGGCCGTACTTCTTCCGCTCCGTGGCGCGGGCGTCACGGGTGAGGAAGCCGGCCTTCTTCAGCGGCGGGCGGTTGACCTCGACGTCCAGGATCGCCAGGGCGCGGGACAGGCCCATGCGCAGCGCGCCGGCCTGGCCGGTGACGCCGCCGCCGTCGATGCGGGCGATGACGTCGAACGCCTCCTCGGCGCCGAGCACCACGAAGGGCTCGTTGACGATCTGCTGGTGGACCTTGTTCGGGAAGTAGACGTCCAGCGAACGACCGTTGATCGTCCACTTGCCGGTGCCGGGGACGATGCGCACGCGGGCGATCGCCTCCTTGCGGCGGCCGGTGCCGTACGAGTTGCCCGTGGTGACGGGCTTGCGCACGGGAGCGTCAGCGCTGGCGGCGGACTCGGTGGTGTACTCGGACGGGAAGTCCTCGCCGGAGTAGTCCTCCAGCTCGGCCGTCTCTACGGCCGTCTCGACACCGGTGGGCTCAGCCACGGTTCTCCTCTAACTCTTTCGAACTACTACTGGGCGATCTGGGTGATCTGGAACGGCACAGGCTGCTGGGCCTGGTGCGGGTGCTCGGAACCCGCGTAGACCTTCAGCTTCTTGGCCATCTTCCGACCGAGGGAGTTCTTCGGCAGCATGCCCTTGACGGCCTTCTCGACGGCCTTCTCCGGGCGCTTCTCCATGAGCTCGCCATAGCTGACGGAACGCAGACCGCCCGGGTAGCCCGAGTGGCGGTACGCCTTCTTCTGCTCACGCTTGTTACCGCTCAGCGCGATCTTGTCCGCGTTGATGACGATGACGAAGTCACCGGTGTCGACGTGGTTGGCGAAGATCGGCTTGTGCTTGCCGCGGAGCAGGGTCGCGACGTGGCTGGCCAGCCGGCCCAGCACGACATCGGTCGCGTCGATGACGTACCACTGACGCTGGACGTCGGCGGGCTTCGGTGAGTACGTGCGCACGGTCGTAGCCTTCTTTATGCTCGCGTCTTCGGCGCTGTCGGATGCGACAGCTACATTGGTCGGTCGGTGCGGGCACACGACGGCCCGGACCTTCCGTCTCCTCAACACGGGAGATGACGCCGGACGCGCCGCGCATTGGTCACGCTGGACCTATGCACACAACGAACCTAAGTTACCCGCCCCAAGGCGCGCAGGTCAAAGTGACCGGTAACCCGGGCCGAGTCTACCCGACCGCAGAACGGTTCGATTTCGTTTCCCTGGGACCCCTTCTTTCCCAGGACCAGACATCCCTATCGTTAGCGGCGGTATGTGGCGGATCTCTCACACCCGGCAAACCCAGCGCGGCCCTCGGCGCCGGAGCCGACTGGGTGTGCTGACCTGCCTCATGGCCGTGCTCCTCACCGGCGTGCTCATCGGCCGCCTCACCGACGGCCCCGAGCCCACTCCCCACGTCTACCTGAACGAGACCGCCCCGCCCGCCGCCGCCACCGCCAACCCCGCCCCCACCACGGCCAGGAAGGCTCAACCGCAGGCCGAGCGCATCCCCCGGGGCATCACCACCAGGAAGACGCCTCGCGGCACCGCCACCCCCAAGCCGACGAGGACGCAGAAGGACCAGATCGACGGCTTCAACACCCACGACGACCCCGCCGTCGTCGCCGAGCCCCGCGACGACGGGGTGCGCGTCATGGCGGGCATGGCCTCCCAGGTCGTCACCCTGACCAACTCCGCCAGGGCGCGGCGCGGCTGCGGGCCGCTGCGGGTCGACTCCGCGCTCATGCGCTCCGCTCGTACGCACTCGCTGGAGATGGCCCGTACGGGACGGCTGTCCCACAACTCCCCCGACGGCGCCTCCCCCTGGGACCGCATGGAACGCGCCGGATACCGCTGGGGCGCCGCCGAGAACATCGGCGCCGGCTACGGCACCGCCCGGGAGGCCGTGGACGGCTGGCTCGACAGCCCTGACCACCGCAGGAACATCCTCGACTGCGGGCTCAAAGCCATCGGCGTCGGCGTCGCCTCCGGGCCCGGAGGACCATGGTGGACCCAGGACTTCGGAACCCAATGACGAACATCACGGTAATGTCGCCGCATGGTTTCCAACGGTAGTGGGGAACGTGAGAACGGCACGGGCAGCGCCCCCTACGGGATGGGGGGCGGCTCGAAGGGCTCGGGCGACTCCTCAGGCAGCGCGCCTTCCGGCGGCTTCTTCACCAGCCGCGGCCCCGCCAACGACCAGTCCTCCGGCAACGGCTCCACCGACCCCTTCGGCAGCGTCCCGCGCGACCCGTTCGACAGCGGGCCCGGCGGGTTCGGCGGCCCTTCCGGCAGCTTCTTCACCACCAACGGCCCTGCGGGCAGCGGCCCCGGAGCCGGCGGGCCCGGCGGCGGCCCCACGGGCGGCAGGCCCGGGAGCGGCGCCCCCGGAAACGGCGGCCCTGCGGGCGGCGGGCCTGCGGGCTCCGGCCGTCCGGGCGGCCCTGGAGCCGGGGAGCCCGGCAGCCTCTTCATGAGCGGCGGCCCCGCGAACAACGGCCCCTCCGGCAACGGCCCCTCTGACGGCGGATCCTCCGGCGGCTTCTTCACCCGCGGCGGCGGCCCCGGCAACGGCGGCCCCGGTGGCACCCCTGGAAACGACTTCTTCGGCAACGGCGCCCCCGGAGCCGGCGGCCCTGGCGGCGACTTCTTCGGCAGCCCTGGCAACGGTGGCCCGGGCGGCGACTTCTTCGGCAACGGCGGCCCTGCGACCGGCAGGCCCGGCGGAGGCCCGGACGGACCCGGAGGCGGCAGACCGGGCGGAGGCGGCCCGGGAGGCAACGGCCCCGCCGGAGGACCCGGTGGAGGGCCTGGGGGCGGACCTGGGGGCGGACCTGCTGGCGGGCCTGCTGGCGGACCTGGCAGGCCCTCTGAAGGCCCGCCGAGCGGCCCGCAGTCGTCCGGCGGCTTCTTCGGCCCCGACCCGCTCGGAGGCGACCCCTTCGCGGGCGGCCCCTTCGGCGGCGGCGGCCCGAACGCCCCCGGCCTCGGCGGCCCAGGCCAGCAGGGCGGCGGACCAGGCGCTTTCGGACCCGACAACCGACCGAACGAACGCCCGGGCGGGCGATCCGGCAATCCCCCGGACAACCGAGCCGAGGGACGCCCGGACAACGAAGGCGGCGACCGTTCCGACGAACGGCCTGAGGGGCGCGGGCCGGGCCGTCGCGGCAGGCGCGCCGCCGGCCCCGACGACGGCGGCGCCGACAACCGCAAGGACCCCTTCGCCTCCGAGGACTTCGGCGCCGAGGAGTCCGCGGCCGGCAGGGGCCGCCGCTCCCGCAAGGACCGCAAGGCGGGCGACGACGGCGGCAAGACCGACGAGGGCGCCACGTCCCGCGCGCCGCAGAGCAAGGTCGGCTGGAGCCCGTACGACGAGGGCTCCCGCTCGCGCGGCCCGCTGCTGGCCGTCATCGGCGGCGTGGCGGTGCTCGGCCTGCTCGGCGGCGGCCTCTACCTGATGTGGAACGCCGAGACCCCGACCTCCGCCCAGACGGCCGCCCCGAGGGCGACCTCGGCACCGCTGCCGTCGGCGCCGGCCGGCAAGTACGGGTTCGCCGCCGACCGCAAGACGGACCCGGACGCCATCTCGGTCAAGGAGATCTTCGGCTCCAAGAAGAAGATCACGGTTTCGGGCCGCGGCTACGAGATGACGATCACCAGCAAGGACAAGAAGTGTGACGACGGCGCCCTCGGCGATGACCTCAAGAAGGCGCTGAAGTCCGCGAAGTGCGCCCAGTTCGTCCGCGCGAGCTTCCGCGACAAGGCGGGCAAGGTGATCGGCACGGTCGGCGTCGCCAACCTCAGCTCCAGCAAGAACGCCGCCAAGGTGGCCAAGGCCGGCGACAAGCAGAACTACGTCAAGCCGCTGGCCGGCAAGGACAGCGTCACGAAGCTCCTCGGCTCGGGCGCCGGCGGCGCGAAGATCTCCACGTACGGGCATTATGCGATCTTGGTCTGGTTCCAGAACAAGGACGGCACGAAGCCCGACTCGAAGGGGTCGAAGCGGATTTCCGAGGCCATCAACGACCTCACGAAGGCCACCGTGTTCCAGGCTCTGGACCATCGGGCGCTCACCGGCAGCGCCCTGAGCTGAGCGGTCTTTGTGGGGCATATGCGCCTGTAGAGGACTCGTGATGCCCTTGGGAACGCCCATACCGACATAACGATCTCGCTACTCTCGCTAGGCTCCAGCTATGCGTGGCCAGGAACCCGGGTCTGAGCACGATCGCAGGGAAGCCGACCGCTCGGCCGTCCCCGCGACGCCACCGCCGAGCTTCGGCCAGACCAACGGGCGAGACGTTCCAGCGGCGTTCCATCCCTTCGAGGAGGCGGCGGACGCCGACGCGCGTCCCGTCCCACCCGTCCTGAAGGCGCCGCCATCCGACCAGGAGACGTCGCCCGGCGCCCAGCCATGGGAGGTGCCGGGCGACGACGCCTCCCCCTACGACTGGTTCTCCGACCCCACCACCCCACCCCCCAACCAGCACGCCTTCGACGGCCAGCAGCCCGGCTGGGAGCCGCCGGCCGACCGGCATGCGTTCGGCCCGCCGTCGGCCGACCAGCACGCCTCCGGCCAGCACGTAGCCGGTCAGCACGCGTTCGAGCAGCGCCAGCCCGGCCGGGAAGCGGCCACGAGTCACCCGCCGTTCGGCGCGCGGGCCGATCACGGCGCGCGGCCGGACCAGGAGCCGCACACTGGCCAGCCCTTCGCCGCACCGGTCGGCCACGACGCCCACACAAGCCAACCGTTCGCCGCCCCCACCGGCCAGGAGGCGCCCGCCGGTCAGCCCTTCGCGGCGCCCGTCGGCCCGTCCTCCGCGCCGCCCACTGGCCAGGAGCCGCCCACGGGACCGGAGGCGCCTGCGGGGAATGCGTTTACGCCGCCCGCCTACCAGCAGCCGTTCGCGGGGCCACCGGCCGGTTTCGCCCCCTTCGGGGCGCCTGAGGGCGGGCAGCCGCGGGAGGCCGAGGATGACCAGACGCGGCCGGGCCGGATCCGGGACATCCGCCCATGGGACCAGCCCGAAGGCGCGTCCGGGCAGGGGGCGGGTCGGTGGCCGGGCGAGCCGGTGGTGCCGGGTGCGCCGCCGTGGGAGCCCCCGCCCGCGTTCACCGCCGCCGCGGCGGGCATGCCGGCGTGGCCCGCGCCCCTCTCCGACCCGCACGCCATGCCGCCGTGGCCGGCCGCCACAGGCGAGCTGGAGGCCGAGCCGGACGAGCCGAGCCTCCCCCCGCCCTTCGACCCGAACGCCACCAACCCGGAGGGCTTCACCCGCCCGCCCCACCAGGCCACCCCTGACACCCCTGCGAACCGGGCCGCCACCGACCACCGGCCGGAGCCCCCGTTCGCCCAGGACGGCCTGCCCGCCCCCGGCGAGCAGGACGCCACGAACCCTGCGGGCCCCCGCCCCACCCACCAGCCGTCGCCCCAAGCCGCTCACCAGCCCACGCCCCAGGCGGCGCCGCATCACGGCCCGGACACCGCCGCCTTCCGCGAAGGTTCGGACGCCGCCTTCCGCGAAGGCCCGGACGCCGCCCACCAGGCTCCGGATCACTCCAGCCACCACGGCCCCGCCGACGCCATCACGGGCCAGGGCGCGCAGGACGCCGAGACCCCGCCTGACGGCATCCCCCAGGCCCCGGCCACACCCGCACAGGGCGACCAACACCAGCCCGCAGCCTCCCACCCTGATCACGATCAGGACCGGCCGGCAACCCCGCAGCCCATCCCTGACCAGCAGGAAGAGCTCCAGCCCGACGACACCCGGCTCTCCCTGCCCTTCCCGACCGCCCACCCATCGGCGGAGGCGGAAGGCCAGACGAACCCATCCCAGGGCCCATCGCAGGGCCCATCGCAGGGCCCGTCCCAAGGCCCGTCCCAGGGTCCGGCCCACTACTTCGACCCGAACGCGACCGACCCCACCGCCTCCTCGTCCCTCCGCCCGCCTGAGCCAGGCGACGTACCCGTCTGGCCTCCCACACCCCCCGCCGGTGACAAACTGCCCGAGCTCCCGTTCTCCAGAGACTCCTGGGGCCAGCGCCCGTCCACTTCCCTGGACGTGCCCAGGCCCCCGGCAGGCGGTCCGGCCTTCCCGCCGGGCGCGTTCAAGCAGCCCCCGTTCCAGACGCCGCCCCCACCGCCGCCACCGCCCAAGAGCAAGCGGGCCCTGCTGGTGACGCTGGGCGCGCTGGCCCTGGCGGGCGTGGCGACGGGTGGTTTCTTCGCCTTCCAGGCGGTGAGCAGCGCGCCGCCGACGACGGCCGCGACCCGGGCGAGCGCGCCGCCGAGCACCGTCGCGCCGTCGTCGCCGCCGGACGTCGCCGGCTCGTCGATCCTCAATTCGGAGCAGACCGACCCGCAGAAGTTGTCGTTGTCGGAGGCGTTCCCGAAGAAGAAGGTGGATGCGGCGGGCACCACGTTCACGAGGGTCAAGGCCGACATGGAGACGACCTGCGAGAAGGCCGCGACGGGCGCGTTCGCCGACGCGCTCAACGCGCAGAAGTGCACGCGCGTCCTTAGGGCGACGTACGTGGACAGCAAGCGCCGCTACGCGGTCACGACGGGCATCGCGGTCCTGCCGGACAAGGACGCCGCCACCACCACCGACCAGGCGAAGGACCTGTCACGCAACGTCTGGTTCCGCCCGCTGCCCGGCCCGAAGAACTCGGGGGGCGAGCGCGTGCACATCGCGGGGGGCTACGCGGCGGGCCTGGTCTGGGGCCGCTACATCGTCTTCAGCTACGCCACCCACGCCGACGGCCACACGCCGGAGGCGAAGGACAAGACGTTGCCGAAGGTGAGCGGCGCGTTCCGCGACCAGACCGCCCTGGTGCTCGAACGCCGCATCACGAAGGGCTGACGCGGGTCACGAAGGGCTGACGCGGGTCACGAAGAGCTGACGCGGGTCACGAAGAGCTGACGCCGTATCCCCGGCAGGCTGACGCCGTAGCAAGCGAGGCTGACCCGCCTCACAGCCGCGTCGAGGCGGTGCGTACTCGCCGCGTGGCCTGAGCCCGCGCGGCGAGCTCGGCCTCCGGCGGGTAGCCCACTTCCTCCAGGCACAGCCCGTGCGCGGGCGCGACATGCACCCCTGAGTCGCGTGCGGCCCGCGCCAGCACCTGCCCCGGCCACTCCACGGGCCGCCGCCCGTCGCCGGCCGCGAGCAGCGACCCGACCAGGGCCCGCACCATCGAGTGGCAGAACGCGTCGGCGACGACCGTGGCCTCCAGGACGCCGTCCGCCCGCCGCTCCCACTCCAGCCGCTGCAGCTCCCTGATCGTCGTGGCCCCTTCGCGCTTCTTGCAGAACGCCGCGAAGTCGTGCTCGCCGACCAGCCGGGCGGCGGCCGCGTTCATGGCGTCGAGGTCGAGGGGCCGGTTGTGCCAGACGACCTCGCGCCGCCGCAGCGGGTCGACGCCGCCGGCCGCGTCGCTCACCCGGTACGCGTACCGCCGGAACATCGCGGAGAACCGTGCGTCAAAGCCCTCAGGAGCCACCGAGACCCGATAAATCCGTACATCTGGCTCCAGGACACCACCGAGCCGCCGCACGAGCGCAGAGAGCCGCTCATCGACGCCCAGAGGCCCCCGGTTGCCGTCGAGCTCCCCCAGCCCCGCCTCAGGCACGTCCACGTGGGCCACCTGCCCGCGCGCGTGCACCCCCGCGTCGGTACGCCCGGCCACGGTCAGCATGGCAGGCCCGTCGAGCCGCAGGATCCGGCCGAGCGCCTGCTCGATCTCCCCTTGGACTGTCCGCAGCCCCGGCTGCCGAGCCCAGCCGGAGAAGTCGGTCCCGTCGTACGCGAGGTCGAGGCGGAGCCGTACCACGATGAACCTCCCAGAAGAGAAAAACGGACCCGAACCCCCGCGAGGGGATCCGGGCCCGTCTCAAACGCCTGAACACTCAGGCAATGTCCTGCTCGGCCTGAAAAATCAGGCCTCGTCCTTCTTCGCCTCGCCGGCCTCGGCAGCCTCGGCGGCGGGAGCCTCGTCGGCGGCCTCAGCCTTGGCCTCAGTGGCCTCGGCAGCCTCAGGCGCCTCGGTCTCCTCAGCCTTCGTCTCCTCGGCCTTGGT
This sequence comes from Nonomuraea composti, assembly GCF_012034275.1. Taxonomy (NCBI): domain Bacteria; kingdom Bacillati; phylum Actinomycetota; class Actinomycetes; order Streptosporangiales; family Streptosporangiaceae; genus Nonomuraea; species Nonomuraea composti. Next base: position 58,532 of record NZ_JAATEP010000050.1, read on the forward strand.
CTCCTCAGCGGCCTCGGCGGCCGGAGCGGCGGCAGCGGCCGGAGCCTCGGTGCGGCGCGTGGTGACGCCGTTCAGCGGCTCGGTCACGAGCTCGATGACCGCCATCGGCGCGTTGTCGCCCTTACGGGGGCCGACCTTGGTGATGCGGGTGTAACCACCGGGCCGCTCGGCGAACGTGGTCGCGAGCTCGGTGAACAGGTGGTGCACGACGCCCTTGTCCCGAACGACGGTCAGGACCTGACGCCGGTTGTGGATGTCGCCCTTCTTCGCCTTGGTGATCAGGCGCTCGGCGAGCGGGCGCAGGCGCTTGGCCTTGGCGACCGTCGTGCGGATCTTGCCGTGGCGGAACAGGTCCGTGGCCAGGTTGGCCAGGATCAGCCGCTCGTGCGCCGGGCTGCCGCCAAGACGTGCACCCTTGGTGGGCTTGGGCATGGTCTTTCTCCTCCTGGGTTAACCCGCCCCGGCCGTACCAGGTACCGGAGTCGGGCCGGACCGCGGTCGCAGGCGCGGTCCGTTATTGAGCCCCCGCGCACGAGCGCGGGGGCTGACGGTGAATCAGTACTGCTCGGTCTCGACGTACGCGCTGTCGTCGTCGTCGTAGCCGCCGCCGGCCACCGCGCTCGGGTCGAACCCGGGCGGGGAGTCCTTGAGCGCCAGGGACATCTCGTGCAGCTTCTGCTTGACCTCTTCGATCGACTTGGCGCCGAAGTTGCGGATGTCGAGCAGGTCCTGCTCGCTGCGGGCGACGAGCTCACCCACGGTGTGGATGCCCTCGCGCTTGAGGCAGTTGTAGGAGCGGACGGTGAGGTTGAGCTCCTCGATCGGCAGCGCCAGGTCGGCGGCCAGGGCGGCGTCGGTCGGCGACGGGCCGATGTCGATGCCCTCGGCCTCGACGTTGAGCTCGCGGGCCAGGCCGAACAGCTCGACGAGGGTCTTGCCGGCGGAGGCCACCGCGTCGCGGGGCTTCATGGCGGGCTTCGTCTCGACGTCGAGGATGAGGCGGTCGAAGTCGGTGCGCTGCTCGACTCGGGTGGCCTCGACCTTGTAGGTGACCTTGAGCACCGGGGAGTAGATGGAGTCGATCGGGATCCGGCCGATCTCCTGGCCCGGCTGCTTGTTCTGGGCGGCGGAGACGTAGCCGCGACCGCGCTCGACGGTCAGCTCCATCTCCAGCTTGGCCTTGCCGTTGAGGGTGGCGATGCGCAGCTCGGGGTTGTGCACCTCGACACCGGCCGGGGGCGCGATGTCGGCGGCGGTGACCTCGCCCGGGCCCTGCTTGCGCAGGTACATCACGACGGGCTCGTCGTGCTCGGAGGAGACGACCAGCTCCTTGAGGTTGAGGATGATGTCGGTGACGTCTTCCTTGACCCCGGGAACGGTCGAGAACTCGTGCAGCACGCCCTCGATGCGGATGCTCGTCACGGCCGCGCCCGGGATGGACGACAGCAGCGTGCGGCGCAGAGAGTTGCCGATGGTGTAGCCGAAGCCGGGCTCCAGCGGCTCGATGACGAACCGGGACCGGGTCTCGTCGATCGACTCTTCGAGAAGAGTCGGACGCTGAGCGATCAGCATGTGCGGGTTCTCCCCTTATTCGTGTGGCGACCGCTATATGACGCCACTCCGATAAACAGCCTAGTCGGGGTACGGCATGCCGCACCCCGACCGGACGAGTGACTACTTACTTCGAGTAGTACTCGACGATGAGCTGCTCCTGGACCTGGGTGTCGATCTGCTGGCGAACCGGCAGCTGGTGAACCAGGACGCGGAGCTTGTCCGGCACGACGCCGAGCCACGCGGGCACGGTGCGCTCGCCGGCGGTGGCGCGGGCCACCTCGTACGGCATGAGGTTGCGCTTGGTCTCGCGCACCTCGATGATGTCGTGCTCACGCACGCGGTACGACGGGATGTCGACCTTCTTGCCGTTCACCAGGAAGTGCCCGTGACGGACCTGCTGGCGGGCGGCGTCACGCGACTGCGCGAAACCGGCGCGGTAGACGACGTTGTCGAGACGGCTCTCCAGGATCTGGAGCAGCACCTCGCCCGACTTGCCCGTCCGGCCCGCGGCCTCCTCGTAGTAGTTGTGGAACTGCTTCTCGAGGACGCCGTAGATGCGGCGGGTCTTCTGCTTCTCGCGAAGCTGAAGCTGGTACTCCGACTCCTTGGGGCGTCCGCGGCCGTGCTCACCCGGCGGGTAAGGACGGATCTCGATGGGGCACTTGGCGGATTCGCACTTGCTGCCCTTGAGGAAGAGCTTGGTCTTCTCGCGACGGCAGAGCTTGCAGTCCGCGCCCGTGTAACGAGCCATTTCTCTCTATCTCCTGGGCTAAGTCAGACGCGGCGGCGCTTCGGCGGCCGGCAACCGTTGTGCGGGACCGGGGTGACGTCCTGGATCGAGCCCACCTCGAGGCCGGTGGCCTGCAGCGAGCGGATCGCGGTCTCACGGCCGGAGCCGGGGCCCTTGACGAAGACGTCGACCTTGCGCATGCCGTGCTCCATGGCGCGGCGGGCGGCGTTCTCGGCGGCCATCTGGGCGGCGAACGGGGTGGACTTGCGGGAGCCCTTGAAACCCACGTGGCCGGCGCTGGCCCAGGAGATCACGTTCCCGTTGGGGTCGGTGATCGAGACGATCGTGTTGTTGAACGTGCTCTTGATGTGGGCGTGCCCATGAGCGACGTTCTTCTTCTCCTTGCGGCGCACCTTCTTAGGCGCACCCTGGCGGCTCTTAGGAGGCATTGCTTGCCTTCACTCCTGAGGTCTTCGGTCCGCGGCTGCGGGACTACTTCTTACCGGGCTTCTTCTTGCCGGCGACGGTCTTCTTCTTGCCCTTACGGGTGCGCGCGTTGGTCTGCGTGCGCTGACCGTGCACGGGCAGGCCCTTGCGGTGCCGGATGCCCTGGTAACAACCGATCTCGATCTTGCGACGGATGTCGGCCTGCACCTCGCGGCGCAGGTCACCCTCGATCTTGAAGTTCGCCTCGATGTAGTCACGCATCGGGACGAGCTCGGTGTCGGAGAGCTGGTGCACGCGGAGGTCACCGCTGACACCGGTCGCCTCGAGGATCTCCTTGGCGCGGGTGCGGCCGATTCCGTAGATGTAGGTGAGAGCGATCTCCAGCCGCTTTTCGCGGGGGAGGTCGACGCCAACCAGGCGAGCCATGGTCGGGCATTCTCCTTCTTTGTGGCGGAGGTCTTGCGCCGCACTACCCCTCCCCAATGCCCGGGGTGAGGGCCCCGGCCTCCGACCGGGGGTCTCCTGAACGGTTCAGCGTGCGCTGCCTGCTCAGGTGTGAGACGCGACTACATGTGGGCGAGGCTCCTCATGGATCGAGCCCGCTCCCTGCTGGGGCGGACTCGGAGAAGCCTTGCGGCGACTAACCCTGGCGCTGCTTGTGGCGCAGGTTGTCGCAGATCACCATGACGCGACCGTGCCGGCGGATCACCTTGCACTTGTCGCAGATCTTCTTGACGCTCGGCTTTACCTTCATTGTCCTTCGTGTCCTCAGACGTCTTTACTTGTATCGGTAGACGATCCGCCCACGACTGAGGTCGTAGGGGCTCAGCTCAACAACCACCCGGTCGTCGGGCAGGATACGGATGTAGTGCATCCGCATGCGCCCGCTGATGTGGGCCAGGACTTTGTGGCCGTTGTCGAGCTGCACCCGGAACATGGCGTTCGGGAGCGATTCGACCACAGTGCCCTCGATCTCGATGGCGCCGTCTTTCTTGGCCAAAATTCCTCGCGTTTCACTGATCGGTCGTCTGAGGCTCCGGTTCACTAAGCAGCCGCGACCTTCACGCTTCGAAGAGAGCGGCGATCGGCAAAGATCGCCGACGCGTGAGAAGTCATAGTGAGCCGACTAAGGAGTGTACGACACCTGAGCCCAAAACGCGAAACGCGTGCCAGGTGTCCTGACACAACCATGTGAAGTCTACCCCACACCCCGAACGCCCGGCACACATGGCGAAAGGCCCGCCGCGGGGAATCCCCGGCGGGCCTCACCCCCGTACCGGCTAGCCGTAGATGCGGTGGTGCGAGCCGCAGTACTTGTACTTGCCGCCCCAGCAGGTCCAGGTGTCGATCTTCTTGATCCCCTTGCCCGACCAGGTCGCGTCGTACGAGCCGTTCCAATGGCGGTAGAACTGGTGCCACTTGCCGCCGGAGTAGTACTTGAACCAGACGTAGCCGTGCTTCGGCGAGGACTCCTTGCCGTACCAGTGGGTGTAGACCTTGCCACCCGACTTGTACGTCTTGCCGTAGGTGTAGGCCTTGCTGTTGCTGGAGTAGTACTTGCCCCACCCGCTCGAAGAAGCAGAGGCAGAGGCGGTGGTGGTGGTCGCGGCCTGCGCGGCGGGGCTGACGGCCAGGGCGGCGAACGCCATCGAGCCGGCGAGAGCGGTGGCTGCAAGGACCTTGCGCATGTGGGTTCCTCCGTGAGTCGTGGTCGACACCGCTCACGTTAGGAAGCCGGCCGCCTGCGGACTGCGCACGAATGCACACAGTGCACTAGTGCACAAACCCCTAGCCCTGCTTCGGCTTGTTGTCCCCGAAGATCGTGCTGACCAGCAGGATCACCCCCCACGGGCCCATCACCCACAGCGGCCACGGATAGATGGTGTGGCCGGCGGTGATGCTCACGATTAACCAGATCACCCAGTTGATACCGCTGGCCGCCGCCCAGGCGCTCCAGGCCGCCTTCATGCCGGTGTGCATGCCCTTGGGCTGCGGCTTGCCCGCGGGGGCCGCCTTGACCGGGAGGTGGCGCAGGTCGACGTCGGGCAGGTCGGCCGTCAGCTTGGCCAGCTCGCCGTAGGTCTTGCTCTTGTAGAGGCTTTCGAGCCGGTCGTTGAACTCGTCCATCGTGATCCGGCCCTGCGCGGTGTGCTCGCGGAGGATGGCGGCGACCCGGTCTCGGTCGGCGTCGGAGGCACGCATCTCGGGGCTGTTCGCCATCCCACCCACTCCCGGCTAGTTCTGCAGTTGGGCCAGGCGCGATTCGCCCCCGTCAAGAGCGGTCAGCACCCAAGGACCATTATGTGTCACGGCGACGCTGTGTTCGAAGTGCGCGGAGTGCTTCCCGTCGACGGTGACCACGGTCCAGTCGTCGGCCAGGACGCGGGTGCGCTCGGTGCCGAGGTTGACCATGGGCTCGATCGCCAGGCACATGCCCTCCTCCAGGGCGGGGCCCCGGCCGGGCTTGCCGTGGTTGGCGATCCACGGGTCCATGTGCATCTCGGTGCCGATGCCGTGGCCTCCGTACTCCGGAGGGATGCCGTAGCGGCCCTGAGAGCGCACGTAACGCTCGATCTCGTAGCCGATGTCGGAAAGGTGCCGGCCGGGCTTCAGCGCGGCGATACCGCGCCACATGGCCTCTTCCGTGACCCGCATGAGCTCGGTCAGCTTCGGGTCCACCTCGCCGATCGGGACGGTGACGGCGGAGTCGCCGTGCCAGCCCTCCAGGATGGCGCCGCAGTCGATCGAGATGATGTCGCCCTCGCGCAGCTTGCGGGCGTTCGTCGGGATGCCGTGGACGACCTCGTCGTTCACCGACGCGCAGATCGTGGCGGGAAAGCCCTGGTAGCCCTTGAACGACGGGATGGCGCCGGCGTCCCTGATCGCCTTCTCGGCGATGACGTCGAGGTCGAGGGGCGTCATGCCGGGCTCGACCGAGCGCTTGAGCAGGTCGAGCGTCTGCCCCACCACCAGGCCCGCCGCCCGCATCTTCTCCAGCTGCTCAGGCGACTTGATCTGGATGCCGTGTCTGTTGCGTTTGAACATCTTCTGCCCCCCTGGGTCTCAACGGGCCGCAGTGGGGGCCCAATTCCCCCACAATAGCCGCGAGGTGGCACGGAAACCCGTGCCACCTCCGCAAATCGGTCGTAACTGGTTCAGCCCAGGAACGGCCGGATCGCGTCCATGGCCCGCTGAGTGACCTCCTCGACCGGCCCTGTCGCGTCGACGCCCACGAGGATGCCCTCGTCGGCGTAGTAGGAGACCAGCGGAGCCGTCTGCTCCTGGTAGACCTCCAGGCGGTGCCGGACGGTCTCTTCCTTGTCGTCGTCCCGCTGGAACAGCGCGCCCCCGCACGCGTCACACTTGTCGTCCTTCTTGTCGTCGAACTCGACGTGCCAGATGCGCCCGCACTGACTGCAGGTGCGCCGGCCGGCCAGCCGCCTGACCACCTCGTCGTCGTCCACCACAAGCTCGAGCACGAGATCGAGCGCCTGGCCCCAGTCCTTGAGCATGTCGCGCAGGATCTCCGCCTGCGCGACGTTCCTCGGGAAGCCGTCGAGCAGGAACCCGTCCTGCGCGTCGTCCTCGGACAGACGGTCACGGACCATGGCGATGGTGACCTCATCGGGCACCAGGTCACCACGGTCCATGTACGTCTTGGCCAGCTTGCCAAGATCCGTGCCGCCGGAGACGTTGGCACGGAAGATGTCACCTGTCGAAATCTTCGGGATGGACAGGTTCGATGCGATGTACTGGGCCTGTGTCCCCTTACCCGCTCCGGGGGGCCCCACCAGAACGAGACGCACTACCGCAGGAAACCTTCGTAGTTACGCTGCTGCAGCTGGCTCTCGATCTGCTTAACCGTGTCCAGGCCGACGCCTACCATGATCAGAATACTCGTCCCTCCGAACGGGAAGTTCTGGCTCGCACCGGACACCGCCAGCGCGACGATCGGGACCATGGAGATCAGACCCAGATAGAGCGAGCCCGGCGCGGTCAGACGAGTGAGCACGAAGTTCAGGTATTCAGCCGTCGGCCGGCCGGGGCGGATGCCCGGAATGAAACCACCGTACTTCTTCATGTTGTCGGCGACTTCAGTGGGGTTGAACGTAATCGACACGTAGAAGTACGTGAAGAAGATGATCAGCAGGAAGAACGTGGCCATGTAGATCGGGGTGTCACCCGTGGCCAGGTTCTGCGAGATCCAGGTGACCACCGCGTTGTCGCTCGTCTGGAACAGCGAGGTGATCAGCTGCGGCAGGTAGAGCAGGGACGACGCGAAGATCACCGGGATGATGCCGGCCTGGTTGACCTTCAGCGGGATGTAGGTGGAGGTGCCGCCGTACATCCGGCGCCCGACCATCCGCTTGGCGTACTGCACCGGGATGCGCCGCTGCGCCTGCTCGACGAAGACCACCGCGGCGATCATGAAGACGCCGACCACCATGACGACCGCGAAGGTGAACTTGTTGGCCGAGAAGATGTTGGCCAGCTCGGAGGGGAAGACCGCGACGACCTGCGTGAAGATCAGGATGGACATGCCGTTGCCGACACCGCGGTCGGTGATGAGCTCACCGAGCCACATGATCACGGACGTACCGGCGGTCATGATGACCACCATCGTCACGATCTGGAAGATGTTGTCGGGGTCGAGCAGAACGTCCTGCTGGCAGTTGGGGAAGAGCTGACCGGTACGGGCCAGCGCGATGAAAGCGGTGGACTGCAGAACCGCGAGCCCGATGGTCAGATAACGCGTATACTGCGTGATCTTGGTCTGGCCGGACTGGCCTTCCTTCTTCAACGCTTCGAGTCGCGGAATGACCACGACGAGCAGCTGGAGAATGATGCTCGCGGTGATGTACGGCATGATGCCCAGCGCGAACACGGAAAGCTTCAGCAGCGCACCGCCGCTGAAGAGCTGGACCATCCCGTAGATGTTGCCGGTGTCGCCACTCCGTGCCTGGTCGAAACAGGCGGCGAGGTTCTGGACGTGGACTCCCGGGGTCGGAAGAACCGAGCCGAGACGGAAAAGCGCGATGATGCCCAGGGTGAAGAGCAACTTCTTGCGCAGGTCCGGTGTCCGGAACGCCCGGGTAAACGCGGTCAGCACGGTCCCTCCTGCGCGCCTTTACGGCGGTGTGAGTAAGCGATGGTGCGGGGATCTGCCATCTGAAGTCTCATTGTCAAACGAGCCGGACAGAAGCCTGCCGTCTCGCGAACTCTAACGCACTACGGGCGTGGGGGCCCATTGTCAGAGCCCCCACGCCTCGTCATAGCGTTACTACAGCTCGGTAACGGAACCACCGGCGGCGGCGATCTTCTCCTTCGCGGAGGACGAGAAGGCGTGCGCCGTCACGTTCACCGCGACCGAGATCTCGCCGGTGCCGAGCACCTTCACGAGCTGGTTCTTGCGAACAGCACCCTTGGCGACCAGACCCTCGACGGTGACCTCGCCACCCTCGGGGAACAGCTCGCCGATCCTGTCGAGGTTGACGACCTGGTAGGTCGTCTTGAACAGGGCGTTGGAGAAGCCCTTGAGCTTCGGCAGACGCCTCTGCAGCGGCACCTGGCCACCCTCGAAACCGAGGGGCACCGTGGTACGGGCGTGCGAGCCCTTGGTGCCGCGACCGGCCGTCTTGCCCTTCGACGCCTCGCCGCGACCCTTGCGGATCTTCGGCTTGTTGGCGCCGGGGGCCGGACGCAGGTCGTGAATCTTGAGCGGAGCCTTGTCAGTCATGACTAGTCGACCTCTTCCACCTCGACGAGGTGCGTCACCACGGAGACCATCCCGCGAATCTCGGGGCGGTCCTCCTTGACGACGACGTCGCCGATTCGCTTCAGGCCAAGCGAACGCAGCGAGTCACGCTGGTTCTGCTTGCCACCGATCTTCGAGCGAACCTGAGTGATCTTCAGGCGTGCCATGACTAGCTCACCGCCTTCGCGGCCGCCGCCTCCGCCAGGCCCTCACGCTGGGCCTTGAGCATGGCAGGCGGGGCCACGTCCTCGATCGGCAGGCCACGGCGGGCGGCGATCTCCTCGGGGCGCGAAAGGCCCTTCAGCGCCGCCACGGTGGCGTGCACGATGTTGATCGGGTTGTCGGAGCCGAGCGACTTGGACAGCACGTCGTGGATGCCCGCGCACTCCAGCACCGCGCGCACCGGGCCACCGGCGATGACGCCGGTACCGGCCGAGGCCGGACGCAGGAAGACGACGCCGGCCGCCTCCTCGCCCTGCACGGTGTGCGGGATGGTGCCCTGGATCCTGGGCACCTTGAAGAAGTGCTTCTTCGCCTCTTCGACGCCCTTGGCGATGGCCGCGGGGACTTCCTTGGCCTTGCCGTAGCCGACGCCGACCAGGCCGTTGCCGTCACCGACGACGACGAGGGCGGTGAAGCTGAAGCGACGACCACCCTTCACGACCTTGGCCACTCGGTTGATCTTCACTACGCGCTCGATGTACGAGACGCCCTTGTCGGCGGCGCCACCGCGGCGATCGTCACGACGGTCCCGCCGCTCGCCACCGGTGCCGCCACCGCGACGCGGAGCTGCAGCCATCAGTGGTTCCTCTTCTCAGCGTTGGTCATCAGAACTCGAGCCCACCTTCGCGGGCACTGTCCGCCAGGGCGGCGATCCGCCCGGCGTACCGGTTGCCACCGCGGTCGAAGACGACCTTGGTGATGCCGGCTTCCTTGGCCCGCTGAGCGAGGAGCTCGCCGACCTTCTTCGCCTTCTCGGTCTTGTCCGCCTCCACCGAGCGCAGCGAGGGGTCCATGGTGGACGCGCTCACCAGCGTGTGACCGACGGAGTCGTCCACGATCTGGACGAACATGTGACGGGTCGACCGGTTGACGACCAGGCGCGGACGCTCGGCCGTACCGACGACGAACTTGCGGACGCGGCGGTGACGGCGGGCCCGCGAGACGGTGCGGGCAGCCGTGTGCTTGCTGAACGCAACCTTCGGAGCCATGCCTACTTACCAGCCTTTCCGACCTTGCGGCGGATCTGTTCGCCCTGGTAGCGCACGCCCTTGCCCTTATACGGGTCAGGCTTGCGCAACTTGCGGATGTTGGCCGCGACCTCGCCGACCTTCTGCTTGTCGATGCCGTCCACGTGGAACAGGGTCGGCTTCTCGACGCGGAAGCTGACGCCCTCGGGGGCGTCGACGATGACCGGGTGGCTGAAGCCCAGAGAGAACTCCAGCTGCGTCGGGCCCTTGGCCTGGACGCGGTAACCGACGCCGACGATCTCAAGGCTCTTGGAGTAGCCCTGAGTGACACCCTGCACCATGTTGGCGATCAGCGTCCTGGACAGGCCGTGCAGCGCACGGACCTTGTTCTCGTCGTTCGGCCGGGTGACGGCGATGGCGCCGTCGTCGTCGCGCGCCACCTTGATGGGCTCGGCGACCGTGTGAGTGAGCGTGCCCTTCGGGCCCTTGACCTGGACATCCTGGCCGTCGATCGTGATGTCGACGCCACTCGGCACAGGGATGGGCAGCCGTCCGATTCGCGACATGCTGTGTTCCTCCCCTCTACCAGACGTAGGCGAGGACTTCGCCGCCCACGCCACGCTTGCCGGCCTGCTTGTCGGTCATGAGGCCGTGGGACGTCGAGATGATCGCGACGCCCAGTCCGCCCAGGACTCGAGGCAGGTTGTCCTTCTTCGCATAAACCCGCAGACCGGGCTTGGAAACCCGGCGCAGGCCCGAGAGCGACCGCTCACGGGTGGGCCCGAACTTGAGCTCCACCACGAGGTTCTTCCCAACCTTGGCGTCCTCGACGGTCCAAGCCTGGATGTAACCCTCCTGCTGGAGGATCTCGGCGATGTGCGCCTTGATCTTCGAGTACGGCATCGACACGCTGTCGTGGTACGCCGAATTCGCGTTGCGCAGACGCGTGAGCATGTCTGCGATCGGGTCGGTCATCGTCATGGCCAGTGGCCTTCCTCACCACGGTTTCCAGTCGGCCAAGCAGCGCTCTGCCGGTGGACCTGTGGCGTGGTCATGGGCGCTTCGCGCCCTGTCTTCTACGAACATGAGGGGCGGCCCTGCGAGAGAGCCGCCCTTCAGGGTATCTACCAGCTCGACTTGGTGATGCCGGGCAGCTCGCCCCGGTGCGCCATCTCGCGGAAGCACACGCGGCACAGGCCGAACTTCCTGTACACGGCGCGCGGACGCCCGCAGCGCGAGCACCGCGTGTAGGCCCGGACCTCGAACTTCTGCTTGCGCCCCGCCTTGGCGATCAGCGACTTCTTCGCCATTGGATCAGGCCTCCTTGAACGGGAAGCCGAGGAGCTTCAGCAGCGCCCGGCCCTGGTCGTCGTTCTTCGCGGTGGTCACGATCGTGATGTCCATGCCCCGCGGCCGGTCCACCTTGTCCTGGTCGACCTCGTGGAACATGACCTGCTCGGTCAGGCCGAACGTGTAGTTGCCGTTGCCGTCGAACTGCTTCGGCGACAGACCGCGGAAGTCCCTGATGCGGGGCAGGGCCAGCGACAGCAGCCGGTCGAGGAACTCCCACATGCGGTCGCCGCGCAGCGTGACGTGCGCACCGATCGGCATGCCCTCGCGCAGCTTGAACTGGGCGATGGACTTGCGGGCCCGGACGACGGCCGGCTTCTGACCGGTGATCGCGGTGAGGTCGCGGACGGCGCCTTCGATGAGCTTGGAGTCGCGAGCCGCCTCACCCACACCCATGTTGACCTTGATCTTGGTCAGGGCCGGGATCTGCATGACGTTCTCGATGCCGAACTGCTCACGAAGCTGGGCCGCGATCTCCTCGCGGTACTTCGTCTTGAGTCGCGGCGTCGGGCGCTCGGTCGCGGTCTCGTTCTCGGTGGTCGTGGCAGTCATCAGCTGTCCTCACCCGTCTCGTCGGCCTTCTTGTCGTCGGCCTTGTCGGCGGGCTTGTCGTCCTTGAGCTTCTTCACGTTGGACACGTGGATCGGAGCCTCCATGGTCTGCACGCCGCCGGTCTTGGCGCCGCGCGGGCCCTGGTGGGTCTCCTTGGTGTGCTTCTTGATCATGTTGACGCCCTCGACCACCACGCGGTCCTCGCGCGGGAGAGTGGCGATCACACGGCCCTTGGCACCCTTGTCCTTGCCGGCGATGACCTGGACCAGGTCACCCTTCCTGACATGCAGCGACTTCGGCATTACAACACCTCCGGGGCGAGCGAGATGATGCGCATGAACTTCTTGTCGCGCAGCTCGCGGCCGACCGGACCGAAGATACGAGTGCCACGAGGGTCACCGCTGTCCTTGATGATGACGGCGGCGTTCTCGTCGAAGCGGATGTAGGAGCCGTCGGGCCGGCGCCGCTCCTTGACCGTGCGGACGACGACGGCCTTGACCACGTCGCCCTTCTTGACGCCCGTGCTGCCCGGCAGCGCGTCCTTGACAGTGGCGACGATGACGTCGCCGATACCGGCGTAGCGTCGGCCCGAGCCGCCGAGAACGCGGATGCAAAGGATCTCCTTCGCGCCCGTGTTGTCGGCGACCTTGAGCCGCGACTCCTGCTGGATCACGTCTACTCCTGTTAGTCGCGCCGGTTCTCAGATGCTGAGCCTGGCGGAACCTGTCATTGTCTTGTTCCCACGGCCACAGCGCCCGTAGGGCGCCGCACCGCAGGCGACGCGAGGCTGTAGGCCCCGCGTCCTTGGACGCCGTCATGGGGGCTCTGAGAGCCCCCACGAGGCGCGGTACATCCGAGAAGGACTACTTGGCCTTCTCGAGGATCTCCACGACCCTCCACCGCTTGGTGGCGGAGAGGGGGCGGGTCTCCATCAGCAGCACGCGGTCGCCGACGCCGCAGGCGTTGGCCTCGTCGTGCGCCTTGTACTTGGTCGTACGGCGGATGACCTTGCCGTACAGACGGTGCTTCACGCGGTCCTCGACGGCGACGACGACGGTCTTGTCCATCTTGTCGCTGACGACGAGGCCCTCGCGGACCTTGCGGAAGTTCCGGGACTCGCCGTTCTCGGCGGTCTCGGGGGTCTCGGTGGTCTCAGCCATCGCTCGTCTCCTTCTCGACCGTGACGATGCCCAGCTCGCGCTCGCGCATCACGGTGTAGATACGGGCGATCTCGCGGCGGACGGCGCGCAGCCGCCCGTGGCTCTCCAACTGACCGGTCGCCGCCTGGAAGCGGAGGTTGAACAGCTCCTCCTTGGCCTCCTTGAGCTTCTGCACCAGGGTGTCCTGGTCCTCCACTCGCAGCTCGCCGGCGGTCAGGCCCTTAGCCATCACGCCTCACCCACTTCACGCTTAACGATCTTGCACTTCATCGGCAGCTTGTGGATCGCGCGCTGAAGCGCCTCACGCGCGATCGGCTCCGCCACGCCGGACAGCTCGAACATCACGCGTCCGGGCTTGACGTTGGCGATCCACCACTCGGGCGAACCCTTACCGGAACCCATGCGGGTCTCGGCCGGCTTCTTGGTGAGCGGACGGTCGGGGTAGATGTTGATCCACACCTTGCCGCCACGGCGGATGTGACGGGTCATCGCGATACGAGCCGACTCGATCTGGCGGTTGGTCACGTAGGAGTGCTCAACAGCCTGGATGCCGAACTCGCCGAACACGACCCTGGTGCCGCCCTTGGCGGCTCCGCTGCGGTCAGGCCGGTGCTGCTTGCGGTGCTTGACCCTGCGCGGGATCAGCATGGTCAGCTCCCTTCAGCACCCGGCTGCGCAGCCGGGCCGGTCTCGGGGGCGGCCTGCGAAGCCGCCTCGTTACGGGGGGCGCGGTCGCCGCGGCCACCACCGCGACGGGGGCGGTCACCGCCACCACGACGCGGACGGTCGCCACCGCCACCACGACGGTCGTCGCGCTCGCGACGCTGGCCGGCACGAGCGCCGGCGGCGGCCGCCTCACGCTCGGCGCGGCTCGTCGGAGCCTCGCCCTTGTAGATCCAGACCTTCACGCCGATGCGGCCGAAGGTCGTGCGGGCCTCGTAGAAGCCGTAGTCGATGTCCGCGCGGAGGGTGTGCAGCGGCACGCGGCCCTCGCGGTAGAACTCCGACCGGGACATCTCGGCGCCGCCCAGACGACCGGAGCACTGGACACGGATGCCCTTGGCGCCGGACTTCATGGCCGACTGCATCGCCTTGCGCATGGCGCGGCGGAACGAGACGCGGCTCGACAGCTGCTCAGCGACGCCCTGCGCGACGAGCTGGGCGTCGATCTCCGGGTTCTTGACCTCGAGGATGTTGAGCTGGACCTGCTTCTTGGTCAGCTTCTCCAGGTCACCGCGGATGCGGTCGGCCTCGGCGCCGCGGCGGCCGATCACGATGCCGGGACGCGCGGTGTGGATGTCCACCTGCACGCGGTCCGTGGTGCGCTCGATCTCGACCTTGGAGATGCCGGCCCGCTCCATGCCCTTCTGCAGCATGCGGCGGATCGCCACGTCCTCGGCGACGTACGACTTGTACAGCTTGTCGGCGTACCACCGGCTCTTGAAGTCGGTCGTGATGCCGAGGCGGAACCCGTGCGGGTTAACCTTCTGGCCCACTATCGGGTCCTTCCCTTCGGCTCGCGGGACTCCACGATCACGGTGATGTGGCTCGTCCGCTTGTTGATCCGATAGGCGCGACCCTGTGCACGCGGGCGGAACCGCTTCAGCGTCGGGCCCTCGTCGACCCACGCGCGGCTCACGACGAGCGTGCTGGGGTCGAGATTGAAGTTGTGCTCGGCGTTCGCCATGGCGGAGCTGAGCACCTTGTAGATCGGCTCGCTCGCCGACTGGGGAGCGAACTGCAGCACGGCCTGCGCCTCCGAAGCGGGCAGCCCGCGAATAAGGTCCACCACGCGGCGGGCCTTGAGGGGCGTGACACGGACGAACCGCGCCTGAGCCCTGGCTTCCATCGCTTTCTCCTACTTCTGGGACGCTTACCGCCGGCTGCGGCGGTCTTCCTTGACGTGGCTGCGGAACGTCCGCGTGGGAGCGAACTCTCCGAGCTTGTGACCGATCATCGACTCGGTGACGAACACCGGGACGTGCTTGCGGCCGTCGTGCACAGCGATCGTGTGACCGAGCATGTCAGGGACGATCATGGAACGCCGCGACCACGTCTTGATGACGTTCTTGGTGCCCTTCTCGTTCTGGGCGTCCACCTTCTTCTGAAGGTGCTCGTCCACGAAGGGACCCTTCTTAAGGCTACGTGGCATTTCGGCTGCTCCTACCGCTTCTTCCTCTTGGACCGACGGCGGATGATCAGCCTGTCGCTGGCCTTGTTCGCCTGACGGGTACGGCCCTCGGGCTTGCCCTTGGGGTTCACCGGGTGACGACCACCGGAGGTCTTGCCCTCACCACCACCGTGCGGGTGGTCGACGGGGTTCATCGCGACACCACGGACGGTCGGGCGCTTGCCCTTCCACCGCATACGGCCGGCCTTGCCCCAGTTGATGTTGGCCTGCTCGGCGTTGCCGACCTGGCCGACCGTGGCGCGGCAGCGCACGTCCACCATGCGCATCTCACCGGACGGCATACGCAGCGTGGCGTACTGGCCCTCCTTGGCGAGGAGCTGGATCTGAGCGCCCGCGGAGCGGCCGAGCTTGGCGCCCCCGCCCGGACGGAGCTCCACCGCGTGGATGAAGGTACCGGTCGGGATGTTGCGCAGCGGCAGGCAGTTGCCCGGCTTGATGTCGGCGGCGGGACCGTTCTCGATCCGGTCACCCTGCTTGAGGCCGGTCGGCGCGATGATGTAGCGCTTCTCGCCGTCGGCGTAGTGGAGCAGCGCGATGTTGGCGGTGCGGTTGGGGTCGTACTCGATGTGAGCGACCTTGGCCGGGATACCGTCCTTGTCGTGCCTGCGGAAGTCGATGATCCGGTAGGCGCGCTTGTGACCGCCGCCCTGGTGGCGCGCGGTGACCCGGCCGTGTACGTTGCGGCCGCCCTTGCTGTGAAGGGGCGCAAGCAGCGACTTCTCAGGGGTGCTGCGGGTGATCTCGGAGAAGTCCGAGACACTCGATCCGCGGCGACCCGGAGTCGTCGGCTTGTATTTACGGATGCCCATCTTTTTCGTTCATCCTTCGTCGGTTACATGGGTGAGCCCGCCGCACCGGAGTGCGACGGTCTCAGCCCCGCGGGCCCTAGGGGAGCCCGCTCACTATCTATGGCTGCTAGCCGATCTGACCGAAGATGTCGATCCGATCGCCCTCGACCAGGCTCACGATCGCGCGCTTGGTGTCGGGACGCTTGCCGTAACCGGTACGGGTGCGCTTGCGCTTGCCCTGCCGGTTGATCGTGTTCACGCTGGTGACCTTGACCCCGAAGATCTGCTCGACGGCGATCTTGACCTGGGTCTTGTTCGCGGTCTTCTTCACCAGGAACGTGTACTTGTTGTTCTCATCGATCAGGCCGTAGCTCTTCTCAGAGACGACCGGCTTGATGATGATGTCGCGCGGGTCGGCGATCTTCTCCATCAGGCGTCTTCCTTCCCGCCACTCAGCCGCGCCACGACCTGGTCGTACGCCTCCTGGGTGAAGACCACGTCGTCGTGCACGAGCACGTCGTAGGTGTTGAGCTGCCCGGCGTCCAGCAGGTGGACCTCGGGAGCGTTGCGCAGGCTCAGCCAGGTCAGCTCGTCGTCGGCGTCGACCACGACGAGGACGCGGGCGGACTGGGTGACCTTGCGCAGGGCCTCCAGCGCGGCCTTGGTCTTGGGCGTCTCGCCCGAGACCAGGGAGCTCACCACGTGCACGCGGCCGCCGCTCGCCCGGTCCGACAGGGCGCCGCGCAGGGCGGCGGCCTTCATCTTCTTGGGCGTGCGCTGCGAGTAGTCGCGCGGCACGGGGCCGTGGACGGTGCCACCGCCGGTGAACTGCGGCGCACGGGTCGAGCCCTGACGGGCGCGGCCGGTGCCCTTCTGGCGGTACGGCTTCTTGCCGCCGCCGGAGACCTCACCGCGGGTCTTGGCCTTGTGGGTGCCCTGCCGGCGAGCGGCGAGCTGGGCCACGACCACCTGGTGGATCAGCGGAACGTTGACCTTCGCGCCGAAGACGTCTTCGGGCAGGTCAACCGTGCCGGTCTTCGCGCCGCTGGCGTCGAGGACGTCAATAGTGGTGCTCACTTGGCAGCCCCCTTCTTGGCAGCGGAACGGACGAGGACCAGGCTGCCGTTGGCGCCGGGGATCGCACCCTTGATCAGGATGAGGCCCTTCTCGGCGTCCACGGCGTGAACCTTGAGGCTCTGCACAGTGGTGCGGACGTTACCCATCCGACCGGCCATGCGCAGACCCTTGAAAACGCGGCCCGGGGTGGCGCAGCCACCGATGGAACCCGGCGAGCGGTGCTTGCGCTGCGTACCGTGCGACGCGCCCAGACCACCGAAGCCGTGCCGCTTCATGACACCGGCGAAGCCCTTGCCCTTGCTCTTGCCCGTCACGTCGACGAACTGGCCCGCCTCGAAGGTGTCGGCCAGCAGCTCCTGGCCCAGGGTGTAGTCGCTCGCGTCGTCGGTGCGGATCTCCGCGAAGTAACGGCGCGGGGTGATGTCGTGCTTACGCAGGTAGTCGCCGAGCGGCTTGTTGACCTTCCGGGGGTCGACCTGCCCGAAGCCGAGCTGGATGGCGGAGTAGCCGTCCTTCTCTGCGGTGCGGACGCGGGTCACCACACACGGACCGGCCTCGACCACGGTCACCGGGACGAGCCGGTTGTCCGCGTCGAAGACCTGGGTCATGCCGAGCTTCTTGCCCAGGACGCCCTTGATCGTCTTAGCCATGTCAGTGCGTTCCCTCAGAGCTTGATCGAAATGTCGACACCCGCGGGGAGGTCGAGCCGCATGAGCGAGTCAACCGTCTTGGGGGTCGGGTCGATGATGTCAATCAGCCGCTTGTGCGTGCGCATCTCGAAGTGCTCGCGGCTGTCCTTGTACTTGTGCGGCGAGCGGATGACGCAGTACACGTTCTTCTCGGTCGGCAGCGGCACCGGGCCCGCGACCTTCGCGCCAGTCCGCGTCACCGTCTCGACGATCTTCTTGGCCGAGCTGTCGATGACCTCGTGGTCATAGGCCTTGAGCCGAATGCGGATCTTCTGTCCCGCCATAGTGGCCTCGGTGTCCTTCGCTGTCGTCTGAAAAAGTATCGTGCGGCCTGTGCCGCTGTGTGTGTTCACGCAGGTCGAACCTGCATTAACCCCACGAGGCAGACGCAATGGATCTGCCTTTTCTTCCGTGATCCGGCAGTGACTTCGGTCACTCGCCTTGGCTCGCCGGCCGAAGCTACTGCTGGATCACGGCGCCTTGCATGGGGCCCTTCACGCGGTGCGGCGGCCGGCCCGAAGGTTCGGGGCCGACCGCCGCCCCGACGGTCTAGCTACTTGATGATCTTCGTGACCCGACCGGCGCCGACGGTGCGGCCACCCTCACGGATCGCGAACTTGAGGCCTTCCTCCATGGCGATGGGCTGGATCAGCTCAACGCGCATCTCGGTGTTGTCGCCCGGCATGACCATCTCGGTGCCCTCGGGGAGGTTCACAACACCGGTCACGTCAGTCGTACGGAAGTAGAACTGAGGACGGTAGTTGTTGAAGAACGGCGTGTGGCGGCCGCCCTCGTCCTTGGACAGGATGTAGACCTGGCCGGTGAACTCGGTGTGCGGGGTCGTGGTGCCCGGCTTGATGATGCACTGGCCGCGCTCGACCTCGTCGCGCTTGATGCCGCGCAGCAGCAGAGCGGCGTTGTCACCGGCGTGACCCTCGTCGAGCATCTTGTTGAACATCTCGATGCTGGTGACGGTGGTCGTGGTCTTCTCCGGCTTGATGCCGATGATGTCGACCTGCTCGTTGACCTTGACGACACCGCGCTCGATACGGCCGGTGACGACCGTGCCGCGACCGGTGATCGAGAAGACGTCCTCGACCGGCATGAGGAACGGCTTGTCCGTCTCACGCGGCGGCTCGGGGACGTTCTCGTCCACGGCGTTCATGAGCTCGATGATGCTGTCGGCCCACTTCTCGTCACCCTCGAGAGCCTTGAGGGCGGAGACGCGGACGACGGGCAGGTCGTCGCCGGGGAACTCCTGCGCGGACAGGAGCTCACGGACCTCCAGCTCGACGAGCTCGAGGATCTCCTCGTCGTCGACCATGTCGGCCTTGTTGAGGGCCACGACGATGTAGGGGACGCCGACCTGGCGGGCCAGGAGGACGTGCTCCTTCGTCTGCGGCATCGGGCCGTCGGTGGCGGCGACCACGAGGATGGCGCCGTCCATCTGGGCGGCACCGGTGATCATGTTCTTGACGTAGTCGGCGTGACCCGGGCAGTCAACGTGCGCGTAGTGACGCTTCTCCGTCTGGTACTCGACGTGCGCGATGGAGATCGTGATACCACGAGCCTTCTCCTCCGGCGCCTTGTCGATCTTGTCGAACGGGGTCGCCTTGTTCAGCTCGGGGTAACGGTCGTGGAGCACCTTGGTGATCGCCGCGGTCAGCGTGGTCTTGCCGTGGTCGATGTGCCCAATGGTGCCGATGTTCATGTGCGGCTTGGTCCGCTCGAACTTGGCCTTAGCCACTGGTTCTCTCCTTGAGAATCTGACTGACTTTCGTCTACACACTCGGGCCCGGGAACTCCCGAACCCCTTGGCGGCGGGGTGGCTCTCACCACCCCACCAGGGACCAGGACAAGAGTCCCGGCCCGGCCCCTCGCGGGACCGGACTGGAAACTACTCGCCCCGGGCCTTCGCGACGATCTCCTTGGCGATGCCCGGGGGCACCTCCGCGTAGGAGTCGAAAAGCATGCTGTAGCTAGCGCGCCCCTGCGTCTTGCTGCGCAGGTCACCCACGTAGCCGAACATCTCGGACAGCGGGACGAGCGCCCGGATGACCTTGGCGCCGGCCCGGTCCTCCATCGCCTGGATCTGCCCGCGGCGACCGTTGAGGTCACCGATGACGTCACCCATGTAGTCCTCGGGCGTGGTCACCTCGACGGCCATCATCGGCTCGAGGAGCACGGCGTCCGCCTTGCGAGCGGCCTCCTTGAAGGCCATCGATCCGGCGATCTTGAACGCCATTTCCGAGGAGTCGACGTCGTGGGCCGCACCGTCGGTCAGCGTCACCTTCACGCCGACCATCGGGTAACCGGCCAGCACGCCGAACTCGGCGGCCTCCTGGGCGCCGGCGTCGACCGACGGGATGTACTCCCTCGGCACGCGGCCACCGGTGACCTTGTTCTCGAACTCGTAGCCGTCGTTGCCCTCGCCCAGCGGCTCGAGGTCGATGATGACCCGCGCGAACTGACCGGAACCACCGGTCTGCTTCTTGTGGGTGTAGTCGACCTTCTCCACCTTGCGGCGGATGGTCTCGCGGTAGGCGACCTGCGGGCGGCCGACGTTCGCCTCGACCTTGAACTCGCGACGCATGCGGTCGACGAGGATCTCGAGGTGAAGCTCGCCCATGCCCCAGATGACCGTCTGACCGGTCTCCTCGTCACGGCGGACCTGGAAGGACGGGTCCTCCTCGGCCAGCCGCTGGATGGCGGTGGACAGCTTCTCCTGGTCACCCTTGGTCTTGGGCTCGATGGCGACGTTGATGACCGGAGCCGGGAACGTCATCGACTCGAGCACGACCTGGTTGGCCGGGTCGGAGAGGGTGTCACCGGTGGTGGTGTCCTTCAGACCCATGACGGCCACGATCTGACCGGCGATCGCCGACGGGCGCTCCTCGCGCTTGTTGGCGTGCATCTGGTAGATCTTGCCGATCCGCTCCTTCTTGCCCTTCACAGAGTTGATGACCTGTGAACCGGCCTCGAGCGTGCCCGAGTAGATGCGGATGTAGGTGATCTTGCCCAGGTGCGGGTCGCTGGCGATCTTGAACGCCAGAGCGGAGAACGGCTCGCTCGGGTCCGCGTGGCGCTCGATGACCTTCTCCTCGTTGCCGACCGCGTGGCCCTTGAAGGCCGGGATGTCGGTCGGCGCGGGGAGGTAGGCGACGATCGCGTCGAGCAGGGGCTGCACACCCTTGTTCTTGAACGCGGTGCCGCACAGGACCGGGTTGATGGCGCTGGCCAGCGTCGCGCGGCGGATGGCCGCGATCAGCTGCTCCTCGGTGGGCTCGGTGCCCTCGAGGAAGAGCTCCATCAGCTCGTCGTCGTTCTCGGCGACGGTCTCGACCAGCTTGTCGCGCCACTCACGAGCGGCGTCGGCGTGGTCGGCCGGGATGTCGACGGTGTCGTACATCTCGCCCTTGGCCGCCTCGGCGCTCCAGATGAGGGCCTTCATCTTGATGAGGTCGATGACGCCCTTGAAGTCGGCCTCAACGCCCCACGGAAGCTGGATGACCGCCGGGGTCGCGCCCAGGCGGCTGACCATCATGTCGACGCAGCGGTGGAACTCCGCGCCGACCCGGTCCATCTTGTTCACGAAGCAGATGCGCGGGACGTTGTAGCGGTCAGCCTGGCGCCACACCGTCTCCGACTGCGGCTCGACACCCGCCACACCGTCGAACACGGCGACGGCGCCGTCGAGGACGCGAAGCGAACGCTCCACCTCGATGGTGAAGTCCACGTGCCCCGGAGTGTCGATGATGTTGATGGTGTGACCAAGCCACTCACAGGTCGTCGCGGCAGACGTGATCGTGATGCCGCGCTCCTGCTCCTGCTCCATCCAGTCCATGGTGGCAGCGCCCTCGTGGACCTCACCGATCTTGTAGTTGATACCGGTGTAGAACAGGATGCGCTCGGTCGTGGTGGTCTTGCCCGCGTCGATATGGGCCATGATCCCGATGTTTCGGACCTTGGCCAGGTCAAGAGCGGTCTGGGTGGCCACTTCTCTCGCGTCCTCGTCGTCTCGTCGAACTCACTACCAGCGGTAGTGAGCGAAGGCCTTGTTGGACTCGGCCATCTTGTGGGTGTCCTCGCGCTTCTTCACGCTCGCCCCGAGGCCGTTGCTGGCGTCGAGGAGCTCGTTCATGAGGCGCTCGGTCATGGTCTTCTCGCGGCGGGCGCGGGAGTACTGCACCAGCCAGCGCAGGGCCAGGGTGGTGCTGCGCGCGGCGCGCACCTCGACCGGCACCTGGTAGGTCGCGCCACCGACGCGGCGGCTGCGGACCTCGAGGGTCGGCTTCACGTTGTCGAGCGCGCGCTTCAGGGTGACGACCGGGTCGTTGCCCGTCTTCTCCCTGCAGCCCTCGAGGGCGCCGTACACGATCGACTGGGCGATCGAGCGCTTGCCGTCGAGAAGCACCTTGTTGATAAGGGCGGTGACCAGCGGCGAGCTGTAAACCGGGTCAGACATGAGCTGACGACGGCCAGGAGAACCCTTACGAGGCATTGTTAGCTCTTCTCCTTCTTCGCGCCGTAGCGGCTACGGGCCTGCTTGCGGTTGCGGACACCCTGGGTGTCGAGCGAACCGCGGATGATCTTGTAGCGAACACCAGGCAGGTCCTTCACACGACCGCCACGCACGAGCACGATGGAGTGCTCCTGGAGGTTGTGACCCACACCGGGAATGTAGGCCGTGACCTCGATGCCGTTCGTGAGCCGAACGCGGGCCACCTTACGCAGTGCCGAGTTGGGCTTCTTCGGAGTCGTGGTGTAAACGCGCTGGCACACGCCGCGCCGCTGCGGACTCCCCTTGAGGGCAGGAGTCTTGGTCTTGGAGACCTTGTCCTGCCGGCCCTTGCGGACCAACTGCTGAATAGTGGGCACTGCCACTCCGTTTCGTGCCTTGGCCGGTGTTACGTCATGAGGTCTTGCATTTCGCAGGTACTGCCGGTGTCATGACCTGCTGGTTTTTCTTGTCTCGGCGCCCCCGCGCTCGGGCGTGTCGCGCTATTCACACAGACACGTCCGCGAGGATTACGAGCCAGGAAGCCGTCCCGTGCCCGCAATGAGCGCACGGTCGAGAGCCCGCTAGAAGACGGGCACGATGCTCAAGACTACCCAGGCCCTGGCGACACGTCAAAACGGCGCGACAAGGCGGGCAAGCCTTGCCACTCCGGATCGCCTGGGCCTTCTCATCCAGCCCATCTACAGCTCCGGGGGTCATGATATCCGGCCCGGCGACCATCTCGCGAGCTGTTCGCCGAAGCTCCGGCATCGGTCCGGTTAAGACTGGGCGAGCATCCTAGGGTAATCCCTAGGTCACTCCCCGAAGCGAACCCCTCACCGCACGGCTAGCGTCACCTGGCGAATCGTCGAGAGGGATGACACGCATGCACGAGCATCTCCCAGGGCGCCGCCCGCACGGAGGCCGCATTGTCTGAGGCGGCCGGCGGGCCGTGGCCCGGCCCCCACACCTCCCCCTTCGAGCTCGTCCTCGTGCGCCCCCGCGAGCTGCGGGGCGTGCGCCTGCCGGTCTCCGAGACTCCCGCCGAGATCGGCCGCACCGCCCCCTTACGCATCGCCTCCGAGGAGATCAGCCGCAGGCACGCCCGCGTCTGGCTGGCCGGCGGCTCCGCCTGGATCAGCGACTGCGGCTCCACCAACGGCACCTGGGTCGACGACGCCCGCATCCTGCAGCCCGTACGCCTGGCGCTCGGCCAGCGCGTCCGCATGGGCGGCGTGGAGGCGGTGCTGCAGATCCAGGGCGGCGGCGTACCGGACGAGCACCACACCACCTCCGCGCCCCTCCAGCGCCCGACCAACACCACCCGCTACCTCTGCGCGGCCGGCTACATCAAGGCGTCCTTCGCCGACCAGGTCATCCGCGAGACGCTCGGCCACCCCTACCGCGCCACCGCCCCCTCCTACGGCGTGGACCTGCCGGCCGTCGCCAAGCACGCGCTGGCCGCCGAGCGCCACCGCTCGGTCCGCGACGTGCTGCTCCTGCTCATCGCCGCCGCCACGCTCGCCCTCCTGGCGGCGGGCGCCACCGGCACTCTCCCCGGCGTGGACGCCCTGGACGCCCTGGACGACCTGCGCGACCTGGACGTCACCCGCCTGCCGCGGCTGGCCCTGCTCCTGCTGCTCCCCCTGGCCCTGGCCTGGCTGGTGGTGGCCGCCCACCTCTTCCACACCAGGGTCGTCGTCCTCGGCCGGCGCCTGTCCAGCCGCCGCTTCACCGCCGGCGCCGCCCCCGCCCCGCTCGGCCCGCACGCCCGCCGCCAGGTCGGCCGCCTCGTGCAGGCCCAGCACGGCAACGTCATGGTCTTCTCCGGCTACCGGCCCTTCGTCGGCAGCGGCGTGGAGTACCACGGCTGGTCGTTCGCCCTCGACATCACCAAGGCCGCCCACAAGGACCGCCCGCCCCGCCCCTTCCACTCCGACGACGTGCACGCCCACCTGGCCCGCGAAGTGGCCGCCACGGGCCTGCCGAACCTCCGCCTGACCGAGCGCCTGTTCATCAACGGCGTCGACATCAACCACGCTCCCGAGCTGCTGCCCGACCCCCTCGCCCCGCCGCTGGTCACGGCCGATGCCGAGCTGCTGCAGGCGGTCTCCCGCACGCCGGAGTCCTCGGCCCGCGTCTACCTGTGCGTGGAGGTGCTCGGCTGGGGCGGCCAGCTCATCGTGACCATCTTCTTCAGGGCCGTCCGGCTGCGCGGCTCCCTCTTCCTTGAGGGCGGCACGTTCATGCTCTACCCGCTCGCGCCGGAGTTCTCCGAGGTGGACCGGGTCTCCTCCGACCCGCTCACCGGCCTCGCCGTCGCCCTCGGCGCCGGCGCCGCCGCGACGATCCCGCTGCTGCTCAGCGCGCCCTACCGGATCGCCAGGCGCTGGGGCAGGAGCGCCGCCCTGCGCCGCCAGGAGCGCGACGACCGCACGGTCATCGAGCACCGCGGCCTGTACGACTACGGCGCGATCATCAGCGTACGGGAGCTCGCCATGGGCGACGACCTGCGCCGGTTCTTCATCGAGCGGGACGTCGAGATGTTCGACCAGGTCGTCCACGAGGCCGTGTTCAAGGCCGTCAGCCGCTTCCTCACCGAGCACGGCATCGACACGGGCGAGGCGGCCGCGCGCATCACCCAGATCACCAACAACAAGATCGACGCCCGCGGCTCCAACTTCGGCAACGCCCCGGGCTCCAACTTCGGCCACGCGCCGGGCTCCAGCTTCCGCGGCAGCACCGGCCCGGCCCAGAAAGGCGACACCCCATGACCCAGTACGAAGGCGACTTCCGCGGCTCCAACTTCGGCAACGCACCCGGCTCCAACTTCGGCCACGCCCCCGGCTCCACCTTCCACGGCGTCGTCAACACGGGCGGGCCCCAGCAGGAGGAGCTTCGCCGGCTCCTCGACCAGCTGGTGGCCATGGTCGCCCGCCACCAGAACGAGCTGGCCGACCCCCAGGGCACCAGCACGGCGGTGGAGCTGCTGCGGGAGGAGGTGGCGGGCGAGCAACGCCCGAACCGCCTCACGAGCTTCCTGGCGATGCTGACGGCCTCGGCGGGCGGGGTGAGCGCGATCACGGAGGCGGCCGCGAAACTGAAGGACCTCGTCACGGGGATGCTCTGAGGAGACGCCGTAACGGCGGCCCGCCACTGACGGGCTCAGCAGCCGTCTCCCTGGAAGGCCCTCAGCCCCGTGCGGCGTCTGGGTTGCCCACGGCTTGCCGTAAAGACCCGAAAAGCAACGCGCCCGGGCTCTCCTGACGGAGAGACCCGGGCGCGTTCCCCAGAACAGTTACCGGTTGTACTGGCCGAAGTCGTACTCCTCCAGCGGGACGGCCTCGCCGCTGCCGGTGCCGAAGGTGTAGTCGGCCGCGGAGCCGTCGTAGCCGCCCACGGTGTACATGGCGGCCTTGGCCTCCTCGGTCGGCTCGACCCGGATGTTGCGGTACTGGGGCATGCCCGTACCGGCCGGGATGAGCTTACCGATGATGACGTTCTCCTTCAGGCCCAGCAGCGAGTCGGACTTGGCGTGGATCGCCGCGTCCGTCAGCACCCTGGTCGTCTCCTGGAAGGAGGCCGCCGACAGCCACGACTCGGTGGCCAGCGACGCCTTCGTGATGCCCATGAGCACCGGACGGCCGGCGGCGGGCGAGCCGCCCTCGGCCACGGTCTCGCGGTTCATCTGCTCGAAGCGCGGGCGCTCCACGAGCTCGCCGGGCAGCAGGTCGGTGTCACCGGACTCCAGCACGTTCACGCGCTTGAGCATCTGCCGCACGATGATCTCGATGTGCTTGTCGTGGATCGACACACCCTGCGAGCGGTAGACCTGCTGGACCTCCGCCACCAGGTGCAGCTGCACGGCCCGCGGGCCGAGGATGCGCAGCACCTCGTTGGGGTTGACGGCGCCGGCGACGAGCTGCTGACCGACCGAGACGCGCTGCCCCTCCTGCACGAGCAGGCGCGAGCGCATCGAGACCGGGTAGGCGATCTCCTCGGACCCGTCGTCCGGGGTGATGACGATCTTCCTGGTCTTGTCGGTCTCGTCGATCCGGACCCGGCCCTCGGCCTCGGAGATCGGGGCGACACCCTTGGGGATGCGCGCCTCGAACAGCTCCGTGACACGGGGCAGACCGTGGGTGATGTCGGCACCGGCCACACCACCGGTGTGGAAGGTACGCATCGTCAGCTGCGTGCCGGGCTCACCGATCGACTGGGCGGCGATGATGCCGACCGCCTCGCCGACGTCCACGAGCTTGCCGGTGGCCAGCGAGCGGCCGTAGCAGGTGGCGCAGACACCGATCTTGGCCTCGCAGACGAGCGCGCTGCGGGTGCGGACGGTCTCGACGCCAGCCTCGACCAGCTTCGTCACGTGGGTGTCGTTGATGTCGACGCCCGCCGGGACGATCATCTTGCCGTCGACCTCGACGTCCTCGGCCAGGATGCGGCCGTGCACGTTCGACTCGGCGTTCTCGGCCTTGACGAGGTTGCCCGACGCGTCGCGGTCGGCCACGTGCAGCGGGACCGCGCGGTCGGTGCCGCAGTCGATCTCGCGGACGATGACGTCCTGGGCGACGTCCACCAGACGACGGGTCAGGTAACCCGAGTCGGCGGTACGCAGGGCGGTGTCGGCCAGACCCTTCCGCTGACCGTGGGTGGAGATGAAGTACTCCAGCACCGACAGGCCCTCGCGGAACGAGGCCTTGATCGGCCGCGGGATCGTCTCACCCTTGGTGTTGGACACCAGGCCGCGGATGCCGGCGATCTGCCGGACCTGCATCTTGTTACCACGGGCACCGGAGTTGACCATCATCCAGACCGGGTTGGTCGCCGGGAAGGCGTTGACCATGTCGGTCTCGACGTCGGCCGTCGCGTGCGTCCAGATCTCGATGAGCTCCTGACGGCGCTCCTCGTCGGTGATCAGACCGCGCTCGTACTCGCGCTGGACCTTGTCGGCCCGGCGCTCGTAGTTCTCCATGATGTCCTGCTTGTTCGGGGGCGCGACGACGTCCTCGATGGAGATCGTCACCCCGGAACGGGTCGCCCAGCGGAAGCCGGCGTCCTTGAGCGCGTCGAGCGAGTTCGCGACCTCGATCTTGGGGTAGGTCTCGGCCAGCTCGTTCACGATCGTCGACAGCTGCTTCTTGCCGACCTGGAAGTCGACGAAGGGGTAGCTGTCGGGCAGCGTCTGGTTGAACAGGCACCGCCCGAACGTGGTCTCCAGGCGGATCGGGTCACCCGGCTCCCAGCCCTCGGGGGCCACCCAGTCGCGCGGCGGCAGGACGTCCTTGAGCCGGATCTGGATCTTCGCCTGGATCTCCAGCTCGCGGCGGTCGAAGGCCATCTGCGCCTCGGCGATGGAGCCGAACACGCGGCCCTCGCCCAGCGCGCCGTCCTTCTGGGTGGTCAGCCAGTAGAGGCCGATGACCATGTCCTGGGTGGGCATGGTGACGGGCTTGCCGTCGGCCGGCTTGAGGATGTTGTTGGTCGAGAGCATCAGGATGCGTGCCTCGGCCTGAGCCTCAGCCGACAGCGGCAGGTGCACGGCCATCTGGTCGCCGTCGAAGTCCGCGTTGAAGGCGGTGCAGACGAGCGGGTGGATCTGGATGGCCTTGCCCTCGACGAGCTGCGGCTCGAACGCCTGGATGCCCAGACGGTGGAGCGTGGGCGCGCGGTTGAGCAGCACCGGGTGCTCGGTGATGACCTCTTCGAGCACGTCCCACACCACGGGGCGGGCGCGCTCGACCATCCGCTTGGCCGACTTGATGTTCTGGGCGTGGTTGAGGTCGACCAGCCTCTTCATCACGAACGGCTTGAACAGCTCCAGCGCCATCTGCTTGGGCAGACCGCACTGGTGCAGCTTGAGCTGCGGGCCGACGACGATGACCGAACGGCCGGAGTAGTCGACTCGCTTGCCCAGCAGGTTCTGGCGGAAGCGGCCCTGCTTGCCCTTCAGCATGTCGCTGAGGGACTTCAGCGGCCGGTTGCCGGGGCCGGTGACCGGGCGACCGCGACGGCCGTTGTCGAACAGCGCGTCGACGGCCTCCTGCAGCATCCGCTTCTCGTTGTTCACGATGATCTCGGGCGCGCCGAGGTCGAGCAGACGCTTGAGGCGGTTGTTGCGGTTGATGACCCGGCGGTACAGGTCGTTGAGGTCGGACGTGGCGAACCGGCCACCGTCGAGCTGCACCATCGGGCGCAGGTCCGGCGGGATGACCGGGATGCAGTCGAGCACCATGCCGCGCGGCGAGTTGGTGGTGTTCAGGAACGCCGAGACGACCTTGAGCCGCTTGAGGGCGCGGGCCTTCTTCTGGCCCTTGCCGCTGCGGATCGTCTCGCGCAGGTTCTCGGCCTCGGCGTCGAGGTCGAAGCTGATCAGGCGGTCCTGGATCGCCTGCGCGCCCATGCCGCCCTTGAAGTAGCGGCCGAAGCGGTCGCGCATCTCGCGGTAGAGCAGCTCGTCGCCCTCGAGGTCCTGGACCTTGAGGTTCTTGAAGCGGCTCCACACCTCGTCGAGGCGGTCGAGCTCGCGCTGGGCGCGGTCGCGCAGCTGGCGCATCTCGCGCTCGGCGCCCTCGCGCACCTTGCGGCGCTGGTCGCCCTTGGCTCCGGCGGCCTCCAGCTCGGCCAGGTCGGCCTCGAGCTTCTTCTGCCGGGCCTCGACGTCGGCGTCGCGGCGCTGCTCGATGTGCTGCCGCTCGACGGAGATCTTCGCCTCCAGCGAGGGCAGGTCACGCTCACGCATCTCGGTGTCGACATGCGTGATCATGTACGCCGCGAAGTAGATGACCTTCTCCAGGTCCTTCGGGGCGAGGTCGAGCAGGTAGCCGAGGCGCGACGGGACGCCCTTGAAGTACCAGATGTGGGTCACCGGCGCGGCCAGCTCGATGTGGCCCATCCGCTCACGACGCACCTTGGCGCGGGTCACCTCGACGCCGCAGCGCTCACAGATGATGCCCTTGAACCGGACGCGCTTGTACTTGCCGCAGTAGCACTCCCAGTCGCGGGTCGGGCCGAAGATCTTCTCGCAGAAGAGCCCGTCCTTCTCCGGCTTGAGGGTGCGGTAGTTGATGGTCTCGGGCTTCTTGACCTCGCCGTGCGACCACTGACGGATGTCGTCGGCCGTCGCCAGCCCGATCCGAAGCTCGTCGAAGAAGTTGACGTCTAGCATTGTGTGCGATCTCCCCCTCAGACTTCTTCCACGCTGCTCGGCTCACGCCGGGACAGGTCGATACCGAGCTCCTCCGCGGCGCGGAAGACGTCCTCGTCGGTGTCACGCATCTCGATGGACATGCCGTCGCTGGAGAGCACCTCGACGTTGAGGCACAGCGACTGCATCTCCTTGATGAGGACCTTGAAGGACTCGGGGATGCCCGGCTCGGGGATGTTCTCGCCCTTGACGATGGCCTCGTAGACCTTCACGCGGCCGAGGACGTCGTCGGACTTGATGGTCAGCAGCTCCTGCAGCGCGTACGCGGCGCCGTACGCCTCCAGCGCCCACACCTCCATCTCA
>NZ_JAATEP010000051.1:0-81562 GCF_012034275.1 Nonomuraea composti
CGGCGCGGCACCGGCACCTCCCTGAGCCCCGCCCATGCCGCCTGGCGCGCCCTCACCGAGCTTGTCCAGACCACCCTGGGTGAGGAGCTGGGAGGGGGCTCCCGCGGCGATCAGGCGGCGCCGGCCGCCCACCCCGCCCTGGCGGCCTGCGGGCGGTTCGAGCTCACCGAGGTGCTGCGCCGGGGGCGCGTGGTGCCCCTCCCCGACGGCGGGCCGGTGGCGGGGGCGCCCGGGGCGCAGCTGCGGGCGGTGTGCGCGATGCTGGCGGCGCGGGGGTTCCGGGTCTACGCGCGGGCGGTGCGGGCCGTGCCGGGGTGCGTGGTCGCCGTGCACGTCATGGTGCCGGGCCTGGAGCGATTCATGCTCATTACCGACGGAAATCTCGTCGTTCCGGGGCCGAGGGCGTCCCGGGCGGTCCGGTGAGTTTCCGGATCGCTGTCGCACGCTTGGCGTCCCACTGGATGACGGGGACCGGTTTTGCCGCAGGCGTGCATGTGCTCACCCTTTCTGGGAGGCCATTCTTCACATACTGGAATTATGTCTGGACAATATGCGCACCGGAAGTCGCGCGCGGTCGGGGTGCTCATCTGGGGTCTCCTGCTTCTCGCCGTGGCCGTCGGGCTTCTCTCCGTCTCGGGACGCTCGCCCGCCCCGAACGGGATAGTGGTGGGATTCGCCACGTTCGTGGCGACGGTCACCAGCGTGATCACGCTCGGCAGCGGCGTGCGCCAGCTCCTGTCCTGGTGGCGCGAGCACCGAGCGCCGGCCCGCGCTCCCACCTCCGCCGACATCGACACCGCGAAGGACATTCTCGCCGGCCTGGTGTCCGAGCAGTGGCGCGAGGAGACGGTCCTGCGCTCGCTGGGCGACCCGGAGCCGATGCCGCTGCCCTGGCGGTCCACGGAACGGCGCGAGCTCGTCGACCACCCCGGGATCATCGCCAAGGGCGCCGTCGCCTTCCCCGGCCTGCCGATGCACATCAAGGACATGGCGTGCGGGTTCCGGGCGCTGCCCTGCCGGCGGCTGGTCATCCTGGGCGGGCCGGGCACCGGGAAGACGACCCTGGCCGTGCAACTGCTCCTCGAACTGCTGCGCACCCGGGAGCCGGGCGAGCGCGTCCCGGTGCTCGTCTCGGCGGCCCGCTGGGACGAGCGGGTCCACCCGCGGCTGCAGGACTGGCTGGCCGCGTTCCTGGCGATGGACTATCCCGCGTTGCGCGCGGAGGCGCTCGGCCCCGGCATCCCCGAGGCGCTGGCGGCCCGCGGCGAGCTGCTGCCCGTCATCGACGGCCTGGACGAGCTGCCCGACCACGCCCGTACCGACATGCTGCGCGCGCTGAACCGCTCCCTGTGCGAGAACGACGAGCTCATCCTCACCTGCCGCACGGAACAGTTCGCCGAGTCGGTCGACGAGCTCGGCGACGTCCTGACGGCGTCGGCGGTCATCGAGCCGCAACCCATGGACGCCGTCGCCGCGGCCGACTACCTGGAGGCGTGCCTGCCCCCGGTGCCGCGTCCCGCCTGGTCGCAGGTGCTGCACGCGCTGCGCACGGGCGCCGCCCCCGCCCTGGCCCAGGTGACCTCGACGTCCCTGGGGCTGTGGCTGGTCCGCGTGACCTACATCGCCACCCGCGCCGATCCGGCGCCGCTGCTGGAGTACGGCAAGGGCAGCGCCGCCGAGCTGCACGACCACCTGTGCGACGAGCTCATCCCCGCCCTGGTCAGCGCCCGCCCACCGGCCGACGGCCCCGCGCAGCCCTTCCGCCCGCAGCACGCGTGGACGCCGGAGCAGGTGGACCGCTGGCTGACGTACCTGTGCCGCGAGCTGTCCGCGAGCGAGGTGGACACGCGGGACCTGGCGTGGTGGCACCTGGCCCGCCACATCTCCACCTGGCCGGTGCGGTGGGGCAGCGGCATCGCGGTCGGCGCCGTGGTGGCCCTGGTCTGCGCCGTCCTGGGCGGCGTCCCGGTCGTCGGCGCGGGGCTCGGCGTGCTGTCGATGCTGCTGATCGTGCTCACGACCGGCTCCTGGTTCAGGGAAGCGCCGGGGCACGCGGACTTCCATCTGCGTGGGATGATCCTCGGCCTGGTCAAGGCGCTGCCCGCGGGGATCCTCGTCGGCGTCCTGGGCGCGGTCATCGGATGGCTGACGGGCAGGCTGCGGGACCCGCACGCGGGCATGACGGCCGCGACGCAGGTCGGGCTGTTGTCGGGCATCGGGTTCATCGTCGTGCTCAGCCTGGTCCAGTGGGTCGAGCGGCCGGCCACGGACGCCAGCGCGCGCTCTCCGCTCTCGACCTGGCAGGCCGACCGCAACCTGACGGCCATCAGGATCGCCGGCGGGCTCGCGGTCGGGGTCATCGGGGCGTTCGTCGTGTGGGGGACGGGGCTCAGCTTCCCCGCGGGCCTCGCGTGCGGGCTGGTGGGCCTGCTGATCGGGCTGCTGGTGGGCCGCCACCACGCCTGGCTGGCCTACAACCTCACCGTGCCGCGCCTGGCCACCAGGGGCAGCCTGCCGCTGCGGGCCATGAACTTCCTGGACGACGCGCACCGCCTCGGCCTGCTGCGTACGGAGGGGCCGTACTACCAGTTCCGGCACGTCGAGCTGCAGGAGCACCTGGCCCGCCAGCTCGCGGAGAAGAAGCATCGGCACCGGGAGCCGGTACCGCTCGCCTGAGCCCTGTTGGGGGGCATTTCACCGGGGCTTGGCCGCCGGTGGAATCGGCGAGGGCACTGTTCCCGAGGGGGCCGGAGGACCGAGGGGAGCAGAAGGCCATGGGTGAGAGATACAGCGTGCTGCGCGACATGAGCGGCGTACGCACGGCGAGCCCGCTGGAGTCGGCGCGGGCGGGCGGCCCCGTGCCGCCGCAGGCGCCGGCCGCCGGCAGCGAGCCGCACGTGGAGGTGGCCGAGCTCAGCAAGCACGAGCTGCGCGACGTCTCACGCGATCCGGAGGTACGGGCGGTGGCGCCGGTCATGCCGACCGCGCTCATCCAGCCGATCGAGGACGCGGCCGACGGGCGGGCGGAGGCCGAGGCGGCCGCCGCCGCGGCGACGTGGGGTGTCAAGGCCGTGGGCGCCGACGTCACGACGAGGACGGGAGCGGACACGATCGTGGCCGTCCTCGACACCGGCATCGACTCCGCCCACCCCGCCTTCACCGGGGTGACCCTCATCCAGGAGGACTTCAGCGGCTCGGGCGTGGGCGACAAGCAGGGGCACGGCACGCACTGCGCCGGCACGATCTTCGGCCGGGCGGTCGAGGGCACGCGCATCGGCGTCGCCCCCGGCGTGACCCGGGCGCTGATCGGCAAGGTGCTCGCCGACGACGGGAGCGGTGACACCGAAGCGCTGCTGCGCGGCCTGGAGTGGGCGCTGCACCAGGGCGCCCAAGTGATCTCGATGTCCCTGGGGTTCGACTTCCCCGGCATGGTGCAGCGGCTGACCGACATGGGGCGGCAGCCCCGGTTCGCCACGTCGCTGGCGCTGGAGGCGTACCGGGCGAACCTGCGGCTCTTCGACGCGCTCATGCGGATGGTGGCGGCGCGCTCGGCGGTCGGCCCCGGCACCGTGGTCGTGGCGGCCGCCGGGAACGAGAGCGAGCGCCAGAACGGGCCGGACTTCGAGATCGCCGTGTCGCTGCCCGCCGCCGCGGAGGGCGTCATCGCGGTCGGCGCGCTGGCACAGTCGCCCACGGGCAACGGGCTGGTCGTCGCGCCGTTCTCCAACACCTTCCCGCAGATCAGCGCCCCCGGCGTGGGCGTGGTCTCGGCGCGGAACGGGGGCGGCCTGCGCTCCCTGAGCGGCACCAGCATGGCCACACCGCACGTCGCCGGCGTGGCGGCGCTGTGGTGGGAGGAGGTGATGAGGTCGCCGCTGCCGGCGAGCGCGTCCACCGTCGTCGCGCGCCTGCTGGCCGGTGCGGTGGTCAGCCCCCTGGCCTCCGGCGTGGACGTGGCCGATCGGGGCGTCGGGCTGGTGCGCGCCCCGTGATCGCCGGGCGTCCCGCGGGCCGGTCGTTCCCCGTCCGGGGTGGGTGCTGAGGTCAACTCTCTGGCACATGTGCGCAAAGCGCCATATAACCTCTCCTGCATGACCGGATCCCTGCTCGAGGTGATCGCGCTCGACGTGCGCGACGCCGTGGCCGCCGAACAGGGCGGAGCCGACCGCCTGGAGATCGTGGCAGACATGGCGGCCGACGGGCTGACGCCCGCACCGGAGACGGTCGCCGCGATCGCCGCCGAGTGCCCGCTGCCCCAGATGGTGATGCTGCGCTGCGACGCCGGCTTCGCCGCCGACCCCGACGTCGTCGAGCGGCTCAGCCGCGACGCCAAGGAGCTGAAGCAGGCGGGGGCGGCCGGGTTCGTCTTCGGCTTCCTCGACGGCGCGGGGGCCGTGGACCTGACCGCCACGGAGGCGCTCATCCACGCGGTCTCGCCGCTGCCGTGGACGTTCCACCGCGCCGTGGACCACGCCGCCGACGTGCAGGCCGCCTGGCGGGCCGTGCGGCTGCTGCCGAACCTGGCCACCGTGCTCACCTCCGGCGCGCCCACCGGCGTCGGGGACGGCCTGCCCGTGCTGAAGGCGCGCGCCGACGCCGGCGACGGCTCCATCGTGCTCGCCGGCGGCGGCCTGCGGCCCGCGCACGTGCCGGCCCTGCTCGACTACGGCATCCGCGCCTTCCACGTCGGCTCGGCGGTGCGGGCGAGCTGGTCGGACCCGGTCGAGTGGCGCCTGGTCCGCCAGTGGCGCGCCCTCGTCGAACGCGACTGAGCGCGCGTCACGGCAGGGCGGCGTCCGCCCGGCGCAGGGCGGCGGCCAGGGTGCGGATCGTGGCCGGCTCGTCCAGCACGCCGCCCCCGGCCGAGCGCCGCTCCTCCCAGGCCAGCACCCGCTCCCGGTAGGAGTCGTAGCGCGCCAGGTGGAAGGCGTATACGGTGGCGAACCGGCTCACCAGGTGCGACGGATGCATGTCCCAGCCCTGGTAGAAGCCGTGTCGCAACGAGTGGCGGACCAGCTCGGCGTGCCGCCGCCACAGCCCGTGCACGTCGCCCGCGCGATCGGAGGCGGGCGCGGCGGCCAGCGACCCGTCCGACAGCTCCACCCCCGTGCCCGCGAACGCCGTCTGCATGACGTGCCGCGCGTGGTCGCAGGCCGGATGGTCGAGCCGCTGCTCGTGCGGCGGCAGCCCCAGCGCGGCCGTGTAGTCGAAGACGCCGAAGTGCGCCGCCGCCAGCCGCCCGCCCAGCGACTCGTTCAGGTCGCCGCGCAGGAACGGCAGCGTCTGCGGCGCCTCCACCTGCATCTCGAACCGCAGCCGCACCCCGAGCTCCGCCTCCAGCTCGCCCAGCACCTCCGCGAACTGCCCGAGATAGCTCTCCATGAGCACCTTGGGAAAGGTTGTGATGAACCCGCCGGGCAGCTCGCCCACCCGCTCCACCACCCCCGCCAGGAACAGGTGGAGCGTGCGCACCGACCGCGCCGGGTCCCCGTCGGCGAACGACTTCACCCGCGGCCCCCAGCGGCGCGGCAGCGCCCCGGCGGCGTGCAGCGCGGCGACCGCCTCGACGGCCTGCGCCACGTGGCCGTCCTCGACGGGGCCGGGCCGCACGCCGTAGCCGTCCTCGAAGTCGACGCGCAGGTCCTCCACCGGCTCGGTGGACAGCTTGCGCAGGACCATCTCGTGCACCACGCCGGCCAGCCCGGACGGCACGTCGAACACCTCGGCCACCTCGTCGGGGCCCGCCAGGTGCGCCTTGAGCAGCGACAGCGCCCGCTCGCCCCACTCGGCGACGGTGCGGGCGGAGAAGCGGTCGGCCGGCACGTACACGGTGTGGACCGGCTGCCAGCCCGGCCCCGGCTCGGGGTAGCGGGCCTGCTGCAGCCGGTACGTCTCCGCGAAGCCCTCAGGGACGGAAGGCACGGAGCATGGCCTCCAGACCGACGAGCTTGACGCGTTCGCCACGGTCGAGCGAGCGGGCGAGCTCCGCCTCGGCCGCCTCGATCGCCAGCCAGTCGTCGTAACCGACCGGCCGGACCCCGCGCTCGGCCAGCAGCGTGTCGAGGCCGCCCGAGCCGACCCGCGCGCCGCCGGCGAGATCGGCGAGCAGGGTGCGGACGGTCTCCGCCGCGTCGGACTTGTTGGTGCCGATCACCCCGGTCGGCCCGCGCTTGAGCCAGCCCGCGACGTATTCGCGGTCGCGCACGCGCCCGGCCTCGTTCGGCACCGTCATCGTCTTCTCGGAGAAGGGCACGCCGGGCAGCGGGACGCTCTGGTAGCCGACCGAGCGCAGCACCATGCCGACCGGCAGCGTCTCGAACTGGCCGGTGCCGACCACGCGGCCGTCCTCCGCCAGGCGGGTGCGTTCGAGCTTCAGCCCCTCGACCCGCTCCGTGCCGAGGATCTCGACGGGCCGCAGCCAGAAGCGCACGTCGAGGCGGCGCGGCCGGCCGACCGGCTCGCGGGCCGCCCACTCGCGCACGACGTTGATGTTGCCCTGCACCTGGCGCGGGAAGTCGCCGCCGAGGACGGCGGCCTCGTCGGGGCGCACGCACACGTCGGCGTTGGCCAGCTCGCCCAGCTCGCGCAGCTCCTTGAGGGTGAACTTGGCGTGCTCGGGCCCGCGCCGCCCCACCATGTGGATGGCCTTCACCTCGCTCTCGCCGAGCCGCTGCAGCGCCTCGTGCGGCACGTCGGTGGGGCGCAGCTCGTCGGCGGCCTTGGCCAGCATGCGGACGACGTCCACGGCGACGTTCCCGACCCCGATCACGGCCACCTCGGAGGTGTCGAGCGTGAACCGGCCAGGATCGACGTCGGGGTGGCCGCAGTACCAGTTGACGAAGTCGGTCGCGGCCACGCTGCCCGGAAGGTCCTCCCCGGGGATGCCGAGCCTCCTGTCGACCATCGCGCCCGTGCAGTAGACGACCGCGTCGTAGAGGCCGAGCAGGTCTTCGACCGACACGTCCCGGCCGAGGGTGACGCCGCCGAGGAAGCGCACCTCCGGCAGCTCCAGCACCTTGCGCAGATAGTTCGCGATCGACTTGATCGAGGTGTGGTCGGGTGCCACGCCGTACCGGACCAGCCCGTACGGGGTCGGCAGCCGCTCGATCACATCGACCGCGACCGGCTCCGACGACTGCTTGACCAGTGCCTCGGCCGTGTAGATCCCGGCAGGGCCCGACCCGATGACCGCCACGTGCAACGTCACGCCGCCTCCCTACGCCGGTTTACGTGTGACCCGTCCCACCAGATGTAACCGGCCAGTGTGATCGATGTATCCCCGGTCGCCGGTGCGGATGAACCCGTCCTTGGCGAACACCGCATGATCGGTGCTCCTGCCAACGTAACCGCTCATGACCGCTTCCGAGCGGAGCAGCACCTCACCGTGATCCCCGATGGGCAGGGGGCGGCCCTCGGCGTCCCTGATCGAGACGTTCACGCTGCCGCGCGGCCTGCCCACGCTGAACTCCGCGTCCTCGTCCGGGTCGTCGGGCCGCGTGCCGAGCCCCAGACCGGCTTCCGTGCAGATGTAGCGGTTGCAGACAGGCACGCCGTACCTGGTGCGCAACGTCCTGATCAGCGCCGGCGTGGCGGGGGCGCCGCTGGACAGGATGAGCGACAGCTCGGGCAGCTCCTCGCGCAGGTCGAGGATGCGGGAGAGCTGGTGCGGGGTGCCCTGCAGCACCCCGATCTTGTGCTCGCGCAGCACCCGCAGCACCGCGTCGGGCGTCCACTCGGCCAGGACGTGGCAGGTACGCCCCGTCTGCAGGATCACCGGCAGCCGGGTGGCGAACCCGAGCTGCCCCAGCGGATGCGGCACCAGCCTGGCGTCGCCCGTGGCCCACCGCAGCCCCGCGCCATGGGCACGGATCGCCTCCAGTTGCCGGTTGCCGAACACCACGCCCTTCGGCGGCCCCGTCCTGCCCGACGTGAACGTGATCACGACCGGCCGGGCGGGATCCGGCGGGAACGGCGGCGGGGGCGGCTCGGGCCGGCGCAGGCCCGTGAGCCGGACCGGGTCGTACAGGTGCGGCGAGCGGCGGCCCCGGTCGATGGGCAGCGTCACCACGTCCAGCCCCGACAGCGGCGGCAGCACGCTCGGCGCGGTGATCACGATCGCCGGGTCGAGGCCGGTCAGCAGGCCCAGCCGCTCGACGCCGATGCCCGCCGTGACCGCGCCGATCTTCGCCGCCGCCAGGTAGCAGATCACGAACTCGGGCCCGTCGGGCAGCGCCAGCACCACGACGTCGCCGATGCGGGTGCCGCGATGGGCGAGCCCGGCGGCGACCTGGTCGGAGAAGCGGTCGAGGTCGGCGAAGGACAGCGAGGCGGAGCCGGTGACGACGGCCGCGCGCCCCCCGAACCTGCGTGCGGCCTCACCGGCGAGCAGGCGCAGCATGGCGGCTCCCGGGCGAAGGGCCTGCCTCCCACGCTACGCCTGGTGCTGCCGCAGGGCGACCTTGTCCACCTTGCCATTGGCGTTGGTCGGCAGCGCGTCCAGCACGACGATCCGCCGGGGCACCTTGTAGCCGGACATGTTGGCGCGCGCCCACGCCAGCAACGCCTCCGGGTCGGCCGCCGCCCCCGGCCGGGGCACGACGTAGGCCAGGCCCGACTCGCCGGACGACGGGTCCGGCACGCCCACGACCGCGGCCTGCGCCAGCGAGCCCTCCCGCAGCAGCAGCGACTCGACCTCGGCGGGGGAGACGTTGAATCCGTTGACGATGTAGAGGTCCTTCTTGCGGTCCACGATGGCCAGGTTGCCCGCCTCGTCCAGCACGCCGACGTCGCCGGTGTGCAGCCAGCCGTCGCCGTCGACCACCTCGGCCGTGCGCTCGGGCTCGCCCCAGTAGCCGCGCATCACGCCGTAGCCGCGCTGCAGGATCTCGCCGCGCTCGCCGGGCGCGACCTCCTTGCCGTCGTCGTCCACGATCTTCACCTCGATGCCCGGTACGGGCCGGCCGGTGGTGTTCGCGATCACCTCGATGGGGTCGCCCGCCCTGGTCATGGAGACGACCGTGCCCTCCATGAGCCCGTACGCGTTGATCATGCGCTCCAGCCCGACCCGCTCGACCAGCCGCGTGATCATGGCGGCAGGGACGGCGGCGGCCCCGCAGATGGCCACCCGCAGCGACGACACGTCCCAGGAGCGCCCGGGATCGCGGTCCAGCTCGTCCAGCAGCCGGTGGAACAGCGTGGGCGGCCCGGCCAGCACCGTGACCCGCTCCTCGGAGAGGAGCGACATCAGCGCGTCGGGGGTGAAGACCGGGACCGGGATCATCGTGGCCCGGCGCAGCACGCAGGCCACCAGCCCCGCGTTCAGCCCGAACCCGTGGCTGAACGGCGCGATCACCGGGTAGCGGTCGCGCTCGTCCAGGGTGACGATCTCCGACCAGTCCCAGTAGCCGCGCAGCACCTGCGAGTGGTCGATCATCACGCCCTTGGGGGTGCCGGTGGTGCCGGAGGTTGACATGATCTCGCACAGGTCGTCCGGCCGGACGGCGAGCGCCCGCTCCTCGGCCTCGCCGGAAGGGACCCGCGCGCCGAGCGTGGCCAGCCCGGGGCCGTCCGGCGTGACGACGTGCCGCAGCTCGGGCAGCGGCCCGGGAAGGGGCGCCGGTGCCGGGCCCGGGCCGGTGATCAGCACCTTCGCGCCGGTCTTCGCGAGGAGCTGCGCCGCCTCGATCCCCTTGAAGCGCGGCGACAGCGGCACGATCACCGCGCCCGCGTCCCAGATCCCGAACGCGTGCCCCACCCAGTACGGCGAGTTCACCCCCCACAGGGCCACCCGGTCACCGGGCTCCACCCCGAGCGCCATGAGACCGCGGGCGACCCCGGCCGCGTAGGCGCGCAGCCCGGCCGACGTGAGCCGCGGGCCCGCGGGATCGGCCACCACGACGTCGCCGGGATGGCGTTCGGCCTGGTCACGCAGCATGCGGGGGAGCGTCCCCCAGTCCGGCATCGATCCCATCGGCAGCCCCTTCTCAGGTGATGAGCGCCCGGTCCCTTCCGAGGTGGTGGCCGCGCAGGTCGTTCACGACGCCGGGGGAGGGGGTCTCGGCGACGTCCTGGGCGATCTCCACCGCGACCGACACGGGGGTCAGCGCCCGCACGGCCTGCTCGATGCGCGCCTTCCACATGGGGCTGCCGATCAGGCTGCGCCGCGCGAAGGCCACCGTGAGCACCGCCGTGTCCAGCGTCCCCTGCCGGCTGATCGCCAGCTCCCACCCGGCCACGCCGTCGATGCGGGCCAGCGCCCTGTCGATGCGCGGCAGCGCCAGCCACACGCCCCTGACGAGCACGTGCTCGCCGACCGTGTGCGCGGGCGCCGGGATCGCTCCGGCCGCCGCCGGCGCGGCCACCAGGCCCGTCCTGAGCACGGCGGCGCCGAGCGTCGAGTGCCCGGACGGGGTGACGACCAGCTCGGCCGGCCCGTCGCCCGTCGCCGGGACGTCCTTGTCCAGCGCCGCCAGCCCCAGCAGGCCGTCCGCGAGCGGGCGCAGCGGCTCCTCCTCGGCCCTTCGCCAGGCCAGCGCGCCGCCGCTGAACGGGCTGGCCAGCACCTCCGTCACCGTGGCCCCGAACTCGGCCGCCAGGTGCCCCAGCGTGCGCTTGGAGGCGATCTCGCCGGTCAGCACGATGGTCCTGAGCCCGAGGTCCAGCGGGTCCAGCAGGAACTCCAGGTGCAGGCGGGACAGCAGGTCCATCGCGCCCGTCGGGGTCGCGACCAGCGTCGTGGCCTTGAGCGTGCTCAGCGCGTGGTGCAGCCGCATCCGCCCGCGCGGCCCCACCCGGGCCGCCGCCCCCGCCACGTCCGCAGCCGCGGCCGCCCACAACGCGCCGGCCGGCTCGGCCAGGGCCACCACGACCCGATCGTCCTCGCCGACGCCCGCCTCCCGCAGCGCCGCCCCCGTCAGCCCCACCACGTCCGAACGGTCGGCGGGGGACAGCGGGAAGACGCTGGACACGTCGGGGGAGACCAGCAGCAGCCCGGTCGCGGTGCCCGCGGCGGCCCCGAGGTCGTCCCGGGTCAGCCAGCGGGCCATCAGCGCATCACGTCCTTCATGAACAGCGAGATCGACGCGCACACCCGCTCGTGCGCCAGGCCGCCCACCTGCGCCTGGATGATCAGGTCCGTCGCGCCCGCCTCGGCGATCCTGGCCAGGGCCTTGCGCGAGCCCTCCACGTCGTCCACGACGACCATCAGGTGCTCGCGGAGCGTGGCCATCGCCTCCTCGGGCGGCAGCCCGGCGGCGAGCTGCCCGAGCACGCGGTGGGTGGCGTGGCGGGCGTCGTAGTAGTCGGGCGGGGTGACGAGGTTGACCTGGCGGCGGATGTACCACAGGACGGGGTCGGCGGCCGTGGCGGCAGCCTCCTCGCGGGTGGGGGCCACGTACCAGGGGATCATGAGCGCGACCCGCCGGCTGGCCGGGTCGAAGCCGTGCTCGGCCAGACACTCCCGATATTTCGCGATGTCGGCGGCCACGTCGTCGATGCCCTTGAGCATCGTCATGCCGAGCAGGTTGTACCCGTGCCGGGCGGCGGCCAGATAGCCCTCCAGCGAGGTCGAGGCCACCCAGACCGGAGGATGGGGCCGCTGCGCCGGGCGCGGGTAGACGGCCACGTCGGGGATCTCGAAGAACTCGTTCGAGCGGCTGACCGGCTCCCCGTCGGCCTGCCAGATGGCCAGCGTGGCCTCCAGCGAGTCCTCCCAGATCTGCCGCGACTTCTCGAACGGACGCTGGAACGCCTGGTACTCCAGCGGGGAGGCGCCCCGGCCCGTGCCGAACTCGACCCGGCCGCCGCTCAGGATGTCGAGCGTGGCGACGCGCTCGGCCGTACGGATCGGGGACTGGAACGGCAGCAGCACCACCCCGAGCCCCAGGCGGATGCGCTCGGTGCGCTGCGAGATGGCGGCCAGGACCAGATCGGGGGCCGAGGAGTGGGAGAAACCCCTGGTGAAGTGGTGCTCCACGAACCAGGCGGCCTCGCAGCCGAGCCGGTCGCCGAGGACGACCTGGTCGATCACGTTCTGGAACGCCTGCTGCTCGACCTCGCGGGTGCGACCGCGGACCTCCAGCTCATACCCCAGGCTGATCCGTAGGGACGACGTCATCGCGCCTCCGGCGAAGTAGGAAACCAAGCGCTCGCTTGGTAGAGCGTATCAGCGGCAAAGACTTGCGGGAAGGGCGCGGCGGCGATCAGAGTGGATGCTCGTGAAGCGAAAGCACGCGTTGCGGCGGCCGAAGAACGGCCCGTCGTCCCCCGACCCCGGCGACGAGCTCTCGCTCACCAGCGCACGCCGCTACGAAGCCTTCGGCCGCGTCATGGCCGCACTCGCCTCCGAGGCCGACTTCATCGAGTCCTGCCGCGACCTGACGTGGTGGCGCGGCTCCGACCACAGCTGGCACATCGAATGGCGCGA
This sequence comes from Nonomuraea composti, assembly GCF_012034275.1. Lineage (NCBI taxonomy): Bacteria > Bacillati > Actinomycetota > Actinomycetes > Streptosporangiales > Streptosporangiaceae > Nonomuraea > Nonomuraea composti. The sequence goes on from NZ_JAATEP010000051.1 coordinate 12,425, forward strand.
CGGACCGTACGCCTCGGAAGTGGCCGCCCTCCTGGCCGACCAGGTCCGCGACCCCGACTACGACGGCCCCCTCGTCACCCAGGCCGGGCCCGGCAGCGACGGCTCGGCCGTGCTCGACGTCATGGGCGTCCGCTTCGAGCTGCGCGCCATCGACCCGATGGGCCGCGCCGGCGTCCGCGCCCGCCCGGGCTTCTGGCGCCTGGCCGAAGCCCTCGACACCACCCGCCGCACCAACACCCGCCACCCCTGGGAAGAACTCCTCGGCGGCTGACCCCGCCTCCCCTCGCGCCCGCGCACCGGCGTCCCCCAAAGGACTTCAGCCGGAGTGCGGTCCGGGGGCGAGGACGTGGGGGGCGAGGCGGGCGCGATGGGCGTGCGGGGGGCCGAAGAGCTGGGCGTCCGAGGTGGCCCGTTTGAAGTACCGGTGCGCAGGGTGCTCCCACGTGATCCCGATCCCCCCGTGCACCTGGATGTTCTCCCCGGCCACCACCAGGTACGCCTCCGTGCAGTACGACCCGGCGACGGCCGCCGCCACCGCGTCCTGTGCGGCGGCCCCCGCCGCGGACCGGGCGGATTCGACGAGCAGCAGCAGGTCGGCCAGCTTGTGTTTGATCGCCTGGAAGGCCCCGATCGGCCGGCCGAACTGGTGCCGGCTCTTGGCGTGCGAGACGGCCATGTCCAGGCACCGCTGGGCCCCGCCCACCTGCTCGGCCGCCAGCGCCGCGATCCCGAGGTCCCGTACGCGCTCCCAGGCCGCCCCGTCGCCCAGCCGCCGCACCGGGACGTGGTCGAAGCGGAGCCGTTGCAGGGGCCGGCTCTCGTCCATCGTCACGTACGGCGCCCGCGCGCTGGGCACGGCCTGCACGAGCGCCCCGCCGGCGTAGGCGAGCACCAGCTCCCCGTCCATCGCGTACGGCACCACCCCGGTGAGCACGTCACCGTCGAGCCGGAGTGACCCGTCGCCGGGCAGCACCACGGTGGCGCTCGTCCCGGCGGCCAGCGCCTCCAGCAGCTCGTCGGCCCCGCACGCGGAGGCCGCCGAGGTGGCCATGACCGCCGACTGGAGGAACGGGTGGGGTGACAGGACGCGGCCCAGCTCCTCGGCGACGGCCGCCATCTCGGCGGCCCCGCACCCGGCGCCCCCGTGCTTCTCGGGCACGAGCAGCCCGGCGATCCCGACGTCCCGCGCGAACGCCTGCCAGGACGCGTCCGGACGTCCGGCGAGATAGGCGCGGACGGCGGCGCGGAGTTCATCGGCGAGTGCCACGCGACAGATCATAACCAAGCGATTGCTTGTTTTAGCACGGACATGACCGAAATTTGCCTTTTTTGTATGGTCACATAATCTGGATGTGGTCATCCCCAAACGATTCCGGGGGAGGGGTTGACCAGGGAAATGGACATGAACAACACCACCATCGACTACGCCGACTTCGCCGAATACGACCGGCGTCAGCGCGCCATCGAATGCCATTTGATCACGGCCTTCCTGGGCGGGCTGGCCGTCGGCTTGATCGGCATGCTCATTTCCGGAAACGGCCCCGCCTGGCTCGGCCAGATCTACGACCCGTACGCCTATCTCGCCCTCTCCCTGACCGTCGGCGCGACCGCGTCGGGGTTCGGCTGGGCGCTGCTGACGACGTTCCTCGCGGCGGTCTCCACGCTCGTCGCCGCGATGGGCGCGGGCGCGCTGCGCGGCGACGACGCCTTCGACGTGATCGGCGGCAGCGCCGCCGGGCTCAACTGGACGCTCGCCCTGCTCGTGGGGCTCGGCCTGCTCGCGTACACCACCCGCAGGGACGACGGCTGGGGCGACGTCGCGGCGGGCGCCGTCGGCGCCGCGCTGATCGCGGACGTGGTGGACCGGGCGACACCCGGGTTCATCGACAGCGAGCAGTCGTTCTGGCCGGGGCCCGCGATGGCGGTCGGGCTGGCGGCCGTGGCGCTGGTGCTGGCTCTGCGCAGGAACGCCCGCGCCCGGGTGCGCGCGCTGGCGATGTCGGCGGTGTTCTCGGGCGTGTTCACCGTCTGCCTGGCCGCGTTCGTGGCGGGCTGGATCCCCCTGGCCGTCTGAGGCCCGCCCGGGGATCGCCCGGACAAGCCTGGCCGTGTGCGGCCCGCCCGGGGATCGCCCGGATAAGCCTGAGCGCGACGCGCCTCCGACTCGATAGCCTGTAGACCTCTGGAGAGCTTCGCAGACCTCTGTAGACCTCTGTGGACCTCTGCAGTCCTCCACATCCGGGTTCGAGCAAGGAGTAGCCGTGTTGCTGCGCATGTCGTCGTTGTTTCTTCGCACCCTGCGGGACGACCCGGCAGACGCGGAAGTGCCGAGCCACAAGCTCCTCGTCCGCGCCGGCTACGTCCGCCGTGTCGCGCCCGGAATCTACTCCTGGCTGCCCCTCGGCAAAATGGTCCTGGAGAACGTCGCGAAGATCGTTCGCGAGGAAATGAACCGCATGGGCGGCCAGGAAGTGCTCTTCCCCGCCCTGCTGCCCCGCGAATACTACGAGGCCACCGGCCGCTGGACCGAATACGGCGACACCCTCTTCCGCCTCCAAGACCGTAAGGGCGCTGACTATCTTCTCGGCCCCACGCACGAGGAGCTCTTCACCGACATGGTCAAGAGCGAATACTCCTCGTACAAGGACTATCCGGTCACCCTCTACCAGATCCAGACCAAATACCGCGACGAGGCGCGGCCCAGGGCCGGCATCCTGCGCGGCCGCGAGTTCCTGATGAAGGACTCCTACTCCTTCGACCTCGACGACGACGGGCTCAAGCGCTCCTACGAGCAGCACCGCGAGACCTACATCCGCACGTTCGACCGTCTCGGCATCACCTACAAGATCGTGTTCGCCACGTCGGGCGCCATGGGCGGCTCGGCGTCCGAGGAGTTCCTCGCGCCCACCCCCACCGGTGAAGACACGTTCGTGGCCTGCCACTCATGCGGCTACGCCGCCAACGCCGAGGCCGTCGTCACGCCCGCCCCCGCCGTGCGCCCGTACGACGACCTGCCCGCGCTCCAGGTGCTCGACACCCCCGACACCCCGACCATCGACACCCTCGTCTCGTACGTCAACGAGCACCACGGCCTGTCCATCACCGCCGCCGACACCCTCAAGAACGTCGTCGTCAAGGTCAGCACGCCCGGCTCCGACAAGGTCGAGACGCTGGTCATCGGCGTGCCCGGCGACCGCGAGGTCGACTTCAAGCGCCTGGAGGCGTCCCTGGCGCCCGGCGAGCCCGCCATCTTCGAGGCCGCCGACTTCGCCAAGCACCCCGGCCTCGTCCGCGGCTACATCGGCCCGCAGGTCCTGCGCGAGCTCGGCATCCGCTACCTCGTCGACCCGCGCGTCGTCACCGGCACCTCCTGGGTGACCGGCGCCAACGAGCCCGGCAAGCACGCCGCCAACGTCGTCGCCGGCCGCGACTTCACCCCCGACGGCACCATCGAGGCCGCCGAGGTACGCGCCGGAGACCCCTGCCCCCGCTGCGGCGCCGAGCTGTCCATCGACCGCGGCATCGAGATCGGCCACATCTTCCAGCTCGGCCGCAAGTACGCCGACGCCGCCGGCCTCGACGCGCTCGGCCCCGACGGCAAGCCCATCCGCGTCACCATGGGCTCTTACGGCATCGGCGTCTCCCGCGCCGTGGCCGTCATCGCCGAGCAGGCCCACGACGCGCTCGGGCTCGTGTGGCCGCGCGAGGTCGCGCCCGCCGACGTCCACATCGTCGGCACCGGCAAGGAGAACCAGGTCGAGGCCGCCCTTGAGCTGGGCGCCGAGCTGGAGTCCCGCGGCCTGCGCGTTCTCGTGGACGACCGGCCGCAGGTCTCGCCCGGCGTCAAGTTCAAGGACGCCGAGCTGCTCGGCCTGCCCACCATCGTGGTCGTGGGACGCGGGCTGTCGCAGGGCGTCGTGGAGCTGCGCGACCGCGTCACGGGCGAGAAGCAGGAGATCCCCCTCGCCGAGGCCGCCGACCGCGTGCTCGCCGCCGTCAACGCCTAACCCCGGGGCCCTCCCCCTGCGGAGGGCCCACCCCGCCGGTGCCCGCCCGCCGAGCGCCCGCCCGCCTGCCGAGCCCCCTTGCGTGCGGCTCGGCACCCGTACGCCCAGACACGGCCTGTGCGGGCGGCTCAGCAGGCGATGGCGCCCCACGCACACGCGCGAGTGCGGCACCCGCAGGCAGGACGGGCGTGCTTGGACGCGGCGCGCGAGGCGGCGCTAAGACACCGAGACGCGGCGGCGCGCGAGGTGGCATCCGTGAGGTGACGCTGAGGCGCGTCGGCGCGGGAGGTGGCCGCGAGGCGCGGGACGTGCGTGGCGCGGTGACGGGGTGCGGCTTCGCGCGTCTGCTCCAGCCTGCGTCGCCCTCCGCGATGCCTGCGCGGCACAGGCCGCGGGGCGGCGCGGCCGGCGTTGGGTGCGCGGCCCTCAAAGCGGTGCGGCCGTCAGGGCGGTGCGGCCAGCCGGCGCTGTGGTTCGCAGGGCGGTGCGGTCGGCGGGCGGTGCGCGGTCCTCGCGCGCGTCATGCCCGTGCTCATGCCCGTGCCCGTGCCCGGAGGGGGTGTCAGCCGCCGGCGCCGGCCGGTGCCCCGGAAGGGGATGCGGCCGGGGAGGTGGCGGTGGCGGGCATGCCCGGGAAGGCGGTGGGCGGGTCGGGGCGGAAGGTGTAGGCCCGGGTCACGGCCTCCTGCATGGCCAGGGCCGCCGACTCGCGCACCTTGGGGTCCTGTGCGGCGACGAGCTCCAGGTACGCCGCCGCCACCCCGTTCTCCAGCTGCACCGCCAGCTTGACGGCCAGCTCGGCGTTGGAGGGGAAGAACGGCAGCGCGTACGACGCGTCGGGCTCGGCGGGTTGCCCGCCCCGGGCGGTGATGAGGGTGCGGAGCCGGTCGCGCTGGGCGCGGTGCGACTCGTAGGCGGCGCTCATCCGCTGCCGCACCGCCCCCGAGGTGCGCGCCGCCAGCAGCCCGTACGCGAACACCGCCGCGTGCTCGGCGGCCAGCGCCTTGCGGAGCTTGTCGGTGTCGGCGTCTGTGTGGGCGGAAGTCACAACGACCACAGGGACCTCATAGGGACTTCGGAAGGGCGATGGCGTGGGCCGCCTCGCAGGCGCCGATGCTGGCGACGAGCTGGGCGACCCCGGGCGAGACGCCGGCGAGCTGCCGTGGCCGCGCGGCGGCGGCCTTGCGCTCGATCTCCCGCAGCCGTGACAGCGACGCCTTGGCGGGCTTGCCGGACGAGGCGCTGGGTGCAGGCGAACCAGCGGGGACGTGCTTGCGCAGCTCGGCCAGATGGGCCTGATGGCGGTCGCGGAACGGCGCCAGCTCCTCGGCCCCGCCGGCCACGAGCGCCGAGTAGAGGGCGATCGTGCGTTCCTTTTCCGCGATGATCCCCTTCAGCAGGACGACCTCGGGCGAGTCGGGCGGCGGCGCGGCGGGCGGCTGCGGCGGCCCGGAGGCGCTGCAGCCGGTCAGTGCGGCCGCCGTGCCCGCCAGCAGGGCCCGGCGGGAGAGCTGACGCGCGCGCACGAACTCGAACCTCCAGGTGTCACCGGCCTCGTTGGGGCCTTCGGTAGCATCGTACGGCCAGTGCCCGGGATCGCCGTCCGGCGACGCTCCGCCATTCGACCGTGACGAGTGGCGCTCTCTCCGTGCCCTCATACGGATAGGGTGTCAACTGTCGTCGCTGGCTGAGCGGCCAGACGGCGGGAGAGCCAGAGGCGAGGTCCGCCCGGCTGAGACATGACAATAGGGGAGGTCGATATGGGCAGCGCATCACCCCGCGACCACCTGATGAAGCTCCTGGAGCCCGTGGTCAGCGCGGAAGGTCTCGACCTGGAGGACATCACGGTCACCCAGGCAGGCAAGAGACGGTTGTTGCGGGTGATCGTGGATCGTGACGGCGGTGTGAGCCTCGACGACGTGGCCGACGTGAGCCAGGCCGTCTCCACGGCGCTCGACGACGACGACGCGATGGGGCAGGCGGCTTACACGCTTGAGGTGTCCTCTCCGGGCGTCGATCGCCCGCTCACCGAGCCGCGTCATTGGCGTCGTGCGGCCAAGCGGCTGGTGAAGGCGGAGCTGAAGGACGGCTCCGTGGTGGAGGGCCGCATCCTGGCCGCCGACGAGAGCGGCGTCGACCTCGACGTGTCGGGCGCGCCACGCAGGCTTGGTTACGAGGACCTGACCCGCGGACGGGTTCAGGTGGAATTCCGCCGGATCGACGACGTCGACGGCGACGAAGGCTAAGGGGGAGCCGCCGTGGACATCGACATGAGCGTCCTGCGCAGCCTGGAGCGGGAGAAGGACATCTCCTTCGACCTGGTCGTCAAGGCGATCGAGGACGCGCTGCTGATCGCGTACTTCCGCACCGACGGCGCCGCGTCCAAGGCGCGGGCGGAGCTCGACCGGGCCAGTGGTCACGTCACGATCTGGGCGGCCGAGCTCGACGAGGACGGCGAGGTCGTCAGGGAGTTCGACGACACGCCCAACAACTTCAGCAGGATCGCCGCGACCACCGCCAAGCAGGTCATCCTGCAGCAGCTGCGCGACGCCGAGGACGAGATCAACTTCGGCGAGTTCGCCAGCCGCGAGGGCGAGCTGGTCTCGGGCGTGATCCAGCAGGGCAAGGATCCGCGCGTGGTGCTGGTCGACCTGGGCAAGATCGAGGCGGTGCTGCCGCACCCCGAGCAGGTGCCGGGCGAGGAGTACGTGCACGGCGAGCGCATCCGCGCGTACGTGGTGCAGGTGAAGAAGGGGCACAAGGGCCCTTCCGTCACGCTGTCGCGCACGCATCCGGGGCTGGTGAAGAAGCTGTTCGCGCTGGAGGTGCCGGAGATCGCCGACGGCACCGTGGAGATCGCGGCGGTGGCGCGCGAGGCGGGCCACCGCACGAAGATCGCCGTCAGGTCGCGCAAGCCGGGCGTGAACGCCAAGGGCGCGTGCATCGGGCCGATGGGCTCGCGGGTCCGCAACGTGATGACGGAGCTGCACGGCGAGAAGATCGACATCATCGACTGGTCGGAAGATCCGGGAGAGTTCGTCGGGAATGCCCTGTCGCCCGCGCGCGTTTCCCACGTCGAGGTTCTCGATCTCGAAGGTCGTGTCGCGCGGGTCACGGTGCCCGACTACCAGCTTTCGCTGGCCATCGGCAAAGAGGGACAGAACGCCCGGCTCGCCGCGAGACTCACAGGATGGCGGATCGACATCCGGCCCGATACACAAGCCGAGGACGCCGCCGGTTCCGTAGATGCGTCAACACGGTAAGCTGGAATATGGTGGCCAAGCGGTCCCACAGCGCACCTGTGTGGGCTGCAGGGCTCGCGAGGCTAAGTCCGAGCTGCTCCGTCTGGTGCAGGTCGAGGGCCAGGTGGTCCCTGACCTGCGCGGACGGCTCCCGGGGCGCGGTGCGTCGCTGCATCCGTCCCTGAGCTGTCTGGAGCTTGCCGAGCGGCGCCGAGCGTTCCCGCGCGCGTTCCGCGTGCCGGGGCCGCTTGACAGCTCGCCCGTGCGAGCTCATCTGGAGGGAGACCAAAGAAATGTCATGTAGGACGCCGAGTTGATGGGCGGAGTCAGATTGCTATGAGCGCCTGATGAGCACGCGGCGATGAAGACGTCAAGGTAACGACGGTCCGGACGGCACAGCCAGCCTCCCGGGCCGAGTAAGGGAGTGCAGTGGCGAAGGTCCGGGTATACGAGCTCGCTAAGGAGTTCGGCGTAGAGAGCAAGGTCGTCATGGCCAAGCTCCAAGAGATGGGAGAGTTCGTCCGTTCGGCGTCCTCGACCATCGAAGCGCCGGTGGTCCGCAGGCTCACCGAAGCGCTGGGGGTATCCAAGGGTGCCTCCTCGAGGGGCGGCGGTCAGCCGTCCAACAAGCCGCAGCCGCCAAGGGCTGCGCCCCGGCCGGCCGAAGGCCAGGCCGGTAACGGCGCCGGGCAGGCGCCGGTCCCCGCTCCACCGCGTCCGGGCCCCAAGCCCGGTCCGCGTCCCGGCCCCGCGGGCGGCGGCAGCACGCCGCGTCCGCCGGTGCCGATGCCGCACCAGCAGCCGCAGCAGCAGCCCGAGGCCGCGCGCGGCGAGACCTCCGGTGCCCCGCAGGCGCGGTTCGAGAGCGGCGCGCCCGCCCGTCCGGCTCCTGGCCCGCGTCCCGGCCCCGCCGGTGCCGGCCCGCGTCCCGGTCCGGGTCCCAAGCCCGGCCCTCGTCCCGGCCCCGCCGGCGGCGAGCGCGGTGGTGAGCGCGGCGACCGTGCTGAGCGCGGCGGCGACCGTGGTGACCGCGGTGGTGACCGCGGCGGTTCCACGCAGGCGCCTCGTCCGGGCGCGCCCGCCGGTGGCGGTCCGCGTCCCGGCCCCGGCCCGCGGCCGGGTCCGCGTGGCCCGCGTCCGGGTAACAACCCGTTCTCTTCCAACGCGAGCGGCATGGGCCAGGCCCGTCCGCCGCGTCCGGGCGGCAACCGCGAGGGCGGTGGCGGTCCCGGCCAGCGCGAGCGTCGTGACGGTCCGCCGCGCGACGGCGCCATGCCGCGTCCGCCGCAGTCGCGGTCCGGTGACCGGCCCACTCCGGGTCCGCGTCCCGGCCCGCCGCCCGGTGGCCCGCGTCCGGGTCCCGGTGCGGGTGGCGGCGCCGGCGGTCCCCGTCCTGGTGGCCCGCGTCCCAACCCGATGATGATGCCGCAGGGTCGCCCTGCCGGCCCCGGCGGCGGTGGCCGTCCGGGTGGCGGTGGCGGCGGCGGTCGTCCCGGTGGTGGCGGCGGTGGCCGTCCCGGCGGTGGCGGCGGTCGTCCCGGTGGCGGCGGCGGTTTCGCCGGTCGCCCGGGTGGCGGCGGCGCCGGTCCGCGCACCGGCACCGGTGGTCCCGGTGGCGGCGGTGGCGGCGGCTTCGGCGGTCGTCCCGGTGGCGGCGGCCGTGGCCGTGGCGGTGGCACCGCGGGAGCCTTCGGGCGTCCCGGTGGCCGTCCCGCGCGTGGCCGCAAGTCCAAGCGTCAGAGGCGCCAGGAGTTCGACAACATGTCGGCGCCGGCGATCGGCGGCGTGCAGGTCGCTCGCGGCAACGGCGCGACGATCCGCCTGCCGCGCGGCGCGTCGCTGTCCGACTTCGCCGACCGCATCGGCGCGAACCCGGCCTCGCTCGTGCAGATCATGCTGCACCTGGGCGAGATGGTGACCGCGACGCAGTCGGTCAACGAGGAGACACTGCAGCTCCTGGGTGCCGAGCTCGACTACGACATCCAGGTCGTCAGCCCGGAGGAGGAGGACCGCGAGCTTCTCGAGGCCTTCGACATCGAGTTCGGCGAGGACGAGGGCGACGAGGCCGACCTGGCCGCGCGCCCGCCGGTCGTGACCGTCATGGGTCACGTCGACCACGGTAAGACCAAGCTGCTCGACGCCATCCGCAAGACCAACGTGGTGGCGCGCGAGGCGGGTGGCATCACCCAGCACATCGGCGCTTACCAGGTCTCCGCCGAGCACGAGGGCGAAGAGCGGAAGATCACCTTCATCGACACCCCGGGTCACGAGGCGTTCACCGCCATGCGTGCCCGAGGCGCCAAGTCCACCGACATCGCGGTGCTGGTGGTCGCGGCCGACGACGGTGTGAAGCCGCAGACGATCGAGGCTCTCAACCACGCCCAGGCGGCCGAGGTGCCGATCGTGGTCGCGGTCAACAAGGTCGACAAGGAGGGCGCCGACCCCAACAAGGTCCGTGCCCAGCTCACCGAGTACGGCCTGGTGGCGGAGGAGTACGGCGGCTCGACCCTCTTCGTCGACATCTCGGCGAAGAACGGCACGGGCATCGACAACCTCCTCGAGGCCATCCTGCTGACCGCCGACGCCGAGCTCGACCTGCGGGCCAACCCGACGATGGACGCCCAGGGCATCGCGATCGAGGCGCACCTCGACCGTGGCCGCGGCCCCGTCGCGACCGTCCTGGTCCAGCGCGGCACGCTGCGCGTCGGCGACTCGATCGTGTGTGGCGAGGCCTTCGGCCGCGTCCGCGCGATGCTCGACGACAACGGCGAGCCGGTCGAGGAGGCCACGCCGTCGCGTCCGGTCCTGGTGATGGGTCTGACGGCCGTGCCGAGCGCCGGTGACAACTTCATCGTGGTCACCGACGACCGGATGGCCCGGCAGATCGCCCAGCAGCGCGCGGCGCGCAAGCGCAGCGCCGACATGGCGAAGTCGAGCCGTCGCCGCACCCTCGAGGAGCTGTTCAGCGACCTCGAGAAGGGCCGCGTCGACGAGCTCAAGCTCATCATCAAGGGTGACGTGTCCGGCTCGGTGGAGGCCCTGGAAGACGCCCTGCTCAAGATCGACGTCGGCGACGAGGTCAGGCTCCGTGTCCTGCACCGCGCGGTCGGCGCCATCACCGAGTACGACGTCAACCTGGCCGTCGCCGACGACAACGCGGTCATCATCGGCTTCAACGTCCGGCCTGAGCCCCGGGCGCGCGACCTCGCCGAGCGCGAGGGCGTCGACATCCGCTACTACTCGGTCATCTACCAGGCGATCGAGGAGATCGAGGCGGCGCTCAAGGGCATGCTCAAGCCCGAGTTCGAAGAGGTCCAGATGGGCACGGCCGAAGTCCGCGAGGTCTTCAAGGTGCCGAAGATCGGCAACGTCGCCGGTTCGCTGGTCCGCTCCGGCGTGATCGTCCGCAACAGCAAGGCCAGGCTCATCCGCGACGGCGTCGTCATCGCGGACAACCTGACCGTCTCGTCCCTGCGTCGCTTCAAGGATGACGCCACCGAGGTTCGCGAGGGCTTCGAGTGCGGTATCGGTGTCGGCTACAACGACATCAGGATCGACGACGTGATCGAGACGTTCGAGATGCGGGAGAAGCCGCGCGTGTGACGCACGGCCGGGCGCCCGGCGGGACATCCGCCGGGCGCCTCTCGCACGCCCTGGCCCGCTTCCCGCCGCAGCGGGCCGGTCGTGCTCAGACTCCAGGTCAAGCGGCGGTTGCCAACGATGTATGTGGGTGCTCTGACCCTGGACATCCTGCTCGGCGACGTCAGATCGCTGAAGCAGAAGCGCTCTGTCGTCCGGCCGCTCATCGCCGAGCTGCAGCGCCGTTATCCCAGCATCGCGGTGGCTGAGACCGGCCATCTCGACCTGCATCGCAGAGCGGAGGTCGGTGTGGCGGTGGTCTCCGCCTCCGCGGGTAACTGCAAGGAAGTGCTGGACGCCTGCGAGCGCATGGTGGCCTTCCGCCCGGAGATCGAGCTGCTGTCGGCCCGGCACCGGCTCTACAACGACGAAGACTGAACGACTGCACGGCCCGTTCGTGCGTGAGGGGGAGCCAACATGGTGGATGCAGCACGAGCGCGCAAGCTCGCCGACCGCATCCAGCAGATCGTCGCCGAGATGCTGGAGCGCCGGATCAAGGATCCGCGTCTGGGCTTCGTCACCGTGACCGACACCCGCGTCACCGCTGACCTGCGCGACGCGACGGTCTTCTACACGGTGTTCGGCTCCGAGGCCGAGCGCGCCGACAGCGCCGCCGCCCTCGAAAGCGCCAAGGGCATCATCCGCTCCGAGGTCGGCAAGCAGACCGGGGTGCGGTTCGCCCCGACGCTGACGTTCAAGCACGACCCGCTGCCCGACAACGCGCGTCACCTCGACGATCTGATCAACGCCGCGCGGGCGCGCGACGCCGAAGTGGCGCGGCAGGCCGAGAAGGCCTCCTACGCCGGCGAGCCCGACCCCTACCGCAAGCCCGACGACGAGGAAGACCTCGAGGTGAGCAGGGAAGACCAGGCGTGACGCCCGACGTGCGCGACAGGACCGACCGCCCGGCCAGCCTGGAGCGGCGTCCTATGGAGTGCTGCCCGATCCCCGAGTCGTCGTGGGATCGGGCGCTGCGGCTGATCGGCCGGCACGACGAGATCGGGCTGGCCTGCCACGTCAACCCCGACGGCGACGCGCTCGGGTCGATGCTCGCCGTGGCGTTCGTGCTGCGCTCGATGGGCAAGCGGGTGGTGGCCTCGTTCGGCGACCGGCACTTCGCGGTGCCGCGCCTGCTGGGGTTCCTGCCGGGGCAGGAGATGCTGGTGCCGCCGGAGCAGTTCCCCGCCGCACCCGACCTGATGATCGTCTTCGACTGCTCGACGTTCGAGCGGGTGGGCCTCCTGGGCGCCAACGCGGCCTCGGCACGCGAGGTCATCGTCGTCGACCACCACCCGTCGAACACCGGGTTCGGCACGCTCGACCTCATCGACGCCACGGCGGCGGCCACCGCGATGCTGGCCGAGCAGCTCGTCTACCGGCTCGGCGGGCGGCTCGACCGCGACATCGCCACCTGCCTGTACGCGGGGCTCGTCACCGACACCGGATCGTTCCGCTACTCCTCGGTCACGCCCGCCGTGCACCAGATGGCGGCCAGGCTCGTCGCCACCGGGCTGCGTACCGACGAGATCGCCCGCGAGCTGTGGGACCGCTCGCCGTTCGGCTACCTCAAGGTGCTGGCGCACGCGCTGGAGCGGGTGACGCTGGAGGGCTCGCTCGTCTGGACGTACGTCTCCCGCGTCGACCGGGCCGCGTACGGGCTGCCGTACTCCGAGCTCGAAGGCATCATCGACATCGTGCGCCGCGCCGACGAGGCCGAGGTCGCGGTCGTGCTCAAGGAGGACGACCACGGCGACTGGCAGGTCTCCACCCGGTCCAAGGGCACCGTCGACGTCGCGGCCGTGTGCGCGGCGCTCGGCGGCGGCGGCCATCACAACGCCGCCGGCTACACCTCGTACGACACCGTGGAGGAGACCATGGCCAAGTTCCGGCGCGAGCTGCGGAGGGTTTCCTAGATGGCCGAGAGCGGTCTGATCATCGTCGACAAGCCGGCCGAGTGGACCTCCCACGACGTGGTGGCCAAGATGCGGCGCATCGCGGGCACCCGCCGGGTGGGGCACGCCGGCACGCTCGACCCGATGGCGACCGGCGTGCTGGTGGTCGGCGTGGAGAAGGCGACCAGGCTGCTGGGGCACCTGACGCTCACGGAGAAGGTGTACGAGGCCACGATTCGGCTCGGCGTGAGCACCAACACCGACGACGCCGAGGGCGAGGTCGTCGCCACCGCCTCGGCGGCCGACGTCACCGCGCCCGAGATCCACAAGGGCGTCGCGGCGCTGACCGGAGCGATCATGCAGGTCCCGCCGCAGGTCAGCGCCATCAAGGTGAACGGCCAGCGGGCCTACAAGAAGGCCCGCGCGGGCGAGGAGGTCGCCCTGGCGGCCCGGCCCGTCACCGTGCGGCAGTTCGACGTGCTCGACATCCGGGCCGGCGGCGACGTCGTGGACGTGGACGCCGTCATCACCTGCTCCAGCGGCACCTACATCCGCTCGCTGGCCCGCGACCTCGGCGCCGCCCTCGGCGTCGGCGGGCACCTGACGCGGCTGCGGCGCACCCGGGTGGGGCCGTACGACGTGTCGCTGGCCAGGAGCATCGAGCAGCTCTCGGAGGAGTGCGTGATCCTGCCGATCGGCGAGGCGGTGGCGGCGGCGTTCCCGCGCCGCGACGTCACGGCCGAGGAGGCCCGGATCATCGGGCACGGCGGCCGGCTTACCGCGGCGGGGCTCGGCGCGGGGCCGATCGGCGTGTTCGGGCCGGAGGGCGAGCTGCTGGCGCTGGTGGAGGAGCAGGGCCGCGTCGCCAAGCCCCTCGCCGTCTTCGCCGGCTAGCCGCTCGGCTGCGTACGGCGGGAGCGGGCCAGCACCAGCCCACCGAGCGCCGTACCGGCCAGCCCGAGCGCCAGGGCCACCGCGCCGCCGAACACGCCGTTGCCGGTGCCGAGGCCACCGTCGGCGACGGCCAGGTTCACCACGCCGTTGACCGCGCCGATGAGGCCTCCGGCCAGCGCCACGACGGCCCCGTTCCGCCCGCGCTCGCCGACGCCGCGGCTGGAGCGCCGCAGCGCCAGCCAGCCGGCGGCCACGGCGGCCAGCGCCACCAGCGCGGCCACGCTGGCCCAGATCCGCTGAGGGGTCCCGAGGAAGGTGTCGACGCCCTGGCCCGCGCATTCGGCGGCCGACGTACAGATCGGTGAGGCGAGCATGGACAGCACGGACATGAGGGGCTCCTCCTTCTACGGCTGGACGCCAAGAACTATGTCCGCCGGACCAGCCGCAGGTCATCCCACTGATGGAGGCAATTCCCCCTGCCGCGCACGCCGTAGCGGATCTACTGCGCCCGCGGTAGGCCGGTGCCGCTACGGCGTGTTTCCCCGATCAGGCAGGGTGAGGTCGATCGGGTCGGGCGCATGACCCGATCATGATGCCGACGATCTACGGGTGGTGGCCCGGTAGCGGATGCGGTCTAAGGCGGGCGGCCGGCCACCACGGCGTCCTTCAGCCCGGCGGGGGGGCGGCCAGGTCGCGGGGCTGGGCGATGGTGGCCTCGATGTGCCGGCGGCGCAGCAGCGTGCGGTCGGCGGCCGAGCTGTAGGCCTTGTCGCCGGTCAGGCCGTCCAGCCGGGCGCGTGCCCCGGCCGACACGCCTTAGCGGGGCTTTCTGGCCACGATGATGTCGCGCACGATCGCCTGGTCCACCCAGTGCTCGAAGTCGGGATAGTCCATCACGTCGAGGCCCGCCTCGGTGAGGATCCTGGCCAGGTCGGCGCTCTTGCCGCCGTAGGTGTTCCAGGCGATGCCCATCGCGCCGCCCGGCCGCAGCAGCTCCGCCCAGACCGGCACGGCCCGGCCCAGCAGCTCCAGCGGGCTGCGTGACAGGCCGGCGCCGCCCTTGCTGCCGTGCTGGACGCCGTACGGGGCGTCGGTGGCCAGCACGTCGAACGAGCGCGGCTTGAAGAACTCGCGGCTCTTGAGCGTGTCGGCGTTCACCACGGCCAGGTGCTGCACGTCACCGGCCTTCACGGCCTCCTTCGACAGCCCGAACGTGACGTTGAGCCGCCGCCCCACCAGGGCCCGCTCGCGGCGCACCGGCACGGTCTCGGCCGTGTGCTTGAGCCGCTTGTTGCGCAGCCACGTCTTGATGAAGCCGGTGTACGCCTCGAAGTCCTTGCCGTCGACGTCGATGCCGTAGGCGTCGTAGCCGTACATGAGGGCCTGGTTGAGCGTGGTGCCCCGGCCGCACATCGGGTCGAACACCTGCAGCCCGTCGCCCAGCCCCTTGTCGCCGGCCAGCGCGGTGACGTTGAGCAGCAGCTTCGTGAAGTGCTCGTTCGTCTTGCCCGCGTACTTCTGGATCGTGATCAGGTCGCTGCTCAGCCGGTCGCGCGAGCGCATCTCCAGGGGCCGCAGCAGGTCGCCTTCTAGGCCGAACACCGCGTACACGGACGACAGGTTCGACAGCAGCCGCACGTCGGGCTCGCTCAGCGGGCGCGCCGTCTCGAACGCCACGTACGGCACCCCGCCGATGCGCGTCTCCTCGCTGCTCACGACCTCGCCCTCAAGACCACGGGCGCTGAAGACGGCCAGCTCGCTGCGGGTCAGCCGGACGGAGCTCTCACCGTAGACCCGGTTGAAGGCAGGCAGGATCAGGAGCGCGTAACGAGGCATGATGCCCGATGATAGTGCCCTCGATTGCCGGGCAGGCCGCGGCGCATGGCAGGCTTGTACGGGTTCATCCGGTGGACGAGCGAATGACGAGCGAATGGGGCCTGGCGTGGAGGCATCGGAGAGGTCTGTCGTCACCATCGGCGTGTACGACGGGGTCCACCTCGGGCACCGGCGGGTGGTCGAGCGCACCGTGGCCGTCGCCCGCGAGCGGGGGCTGCGCAGCGTGGCCGTGACGTTCGAGCCGCATCCCGACGAGGTCGTGCGGCCGGGGTCGCACCCGTACCGGCTGGGGAGTGCGCGGCGCCGGGCCGAGCTGCTGGCGGGGCTCGGGGTGGACGAGGTCGACGTCGTGGAGTTCACGCTGGGGTTGTCGCGCACGACGCCCGAGGAGTTCGCGCAGAGCGTGCTGGCCGAGCGGCTGCGGGCGGCGGTCGTGGTGGTGGGGGAGAACTTCGCGTTCGGGCAGGGCGCCAAGGGTGATGTCGAGACCCTGCGGACGCTGGGGGAGATGTACGGGTTCGAGGTGGAGCCGGTGCCGCTGCTCGACGGCGTGTCGTCCACCCTGATCAGGGAGCTGCTGGTCGAGGGGGACGTGGCGCGGGCCGGCGAGCTGCTGGGCCGGCCGCACCGGGTGGAGGGCGTGGTCGTGCGCGGTTACCAGCGCGGGCGCCAGCTCGGTTTCCCGACCGCGAACGTCGAGACGCCGCAGTACACCGCGATCCCGGCCGACGGGGTCTACGCGGGGTGGCTGGAGTGTGTGGCGGTGGCCAATCTGCCCGCCGTGTACGCGGGGGAGCGGTGGCCGGCGGCCATCTCGGTCGGGACGAACCCGACGTTCGAGGGGGTGCCGCGCACGGTGGAGGCGTACGCGCTGGATCGGGATGACCTGGAGCTGTACGGGGTGCACGTGGCGGTGGAGTTCGCGGCGCGGCTGCGCGGCAACACGCGGTTCGAGTCGATCGAGTCGCTGATCGCCCAGATCCACGCCGACGTCGACGCGACCCGCCGCCTCACCAGCTGACCCGGGCTGCCCCATGGGCCGGCCCCGGCCGCTTCACGAGCCGGCCTCCGTCGCCTCATGAGCTGACCCCCGCCGCAGCCCTTCCAGCAGCGTCGACAGGGCGGCCAGCGTGTTCGCGAGGTCGCCCGGGCCGGTGGAGCGGGCCAGCCACAGCGCCGCCTCGTTCATCGCGCCCGACAGCAGCCGGGTCAGCGGCGCCACCGGCTGCGGCGGGATCACGCCGCCGGCCACCAGCTCGCTCAGCGCCTGCGCCAGGTGGGCGGCCGAGGTGGCCTCGTCGATGGCCCGCCACTCGCTCCAGCCGAGCACGGCCGGGCCATCGATGAGCATGATGCGCTGCACCTCGGGGTCCGCGCTCGCCTCGACGAACGCCGCGCACCCGGCCTTGAGCCGCTGCCACGGGTCGCCGGCCGCCTCCGCCGCGGCGACCACCCGGGCCGCCACCTCCTGCTGCACCTCCTCCAGCACCGCGCGGAACAGCGCCGTCTTGCCGCCCGCGAAGTGGTGGTAGAGGGCACCTTTGGTGACCCCGGACTCGCGCACGATCTCGGCCAGGCCCACGGCCGCGTAGCCCCTGGACGCGAACAGTCGCCTGCTCTCGGCCACGAGCGTCTGCCTCGTGCGTTCCTTCTGCTCGGCCCTGCTCATCCGCCGCCGCCCCCTTTGACATACCGATGGTAGGCGAACTAGCGTACCTTCGGATACCGTTGGTATGTGAAGGGAAGGTCGTCATGCGGCTCAGCAGCTTCTATCCGGTGATCTGCACCGCCAAGGTCGCCGAATCCACCGACTTCTACGTGCGGTTGTTCGGGTTCGAGGTGACGTTCGAGGCCGACTGGTACATGAGCCTGCGCCGCGGGCCGTACGAGCTGGCCCTGCTCGACCACGCGCACCCGACCCTGCCCGCCGCCTACCGCAGGCCGGTCACCGGGCTGCTGCTCAACTTCGAGGTGGACGACGTGGACGCCGAATGGGGCAGACTGGTGGCAGGCGAAGGGCTGGTGCCCGAGCTGGGCCTGCGCGACGAGGATTTCGGGCAGCGCCACTTCATCGTCGCCGACCCCAACGGCGTGCTGATCGACGTGATCACGCCCATCGCGCCGTCGGAGGAGTTCGCGGGCGGCTACGCTTCGGCGTGAGTCCGCGCATTGGACATGAGGTGGTAACCTTGCATGTCGGCTCTGTAGCGGTGGCGCTGCGCGCTGCCCATGAAGGCCTTCACGCGGCGACTGTAGGCACGCACGGTCGTTCGCGCTTCCATCTCATTCGCGCGTGTCCGTAGATCGAAGGAGAGCCGTGTCCCTCGACACCGCTGCCAAGAAGACCATCATCAGTGAGTACGCGACGGCCGAAGGCGACACCGGTTCGCCCGAGGTGCAGATCGCGCTGCTCAGCAAGCGCATCAGCGAGCTGACCGAGCACCTGAAGACGCACAAGCACGACCACCACAGCCGTCGTGGTCTGCTGCTGCTCGTGGGTCGCCGGCGCCGCCTGCTGAAGTACCTGCAGAAGGTCGACATCCAGCGCTACCGCACGCTCATCGAGCGGCTCGGTCTGCGCCGATAGCATGAAAAGGGAGCGGCGTCCGCGCCGCTCCCTTCTCATATGGGGTAGGACCCCATACGGTCGGACGCGTGGCGGCGTGAAACGCCCCCGCGCCTGACGTACAACTGAAGATCCGAGACACACAGCCCCCGCGTCCGTTCAGCACCATGCGACCCGCGACGCCTGCGGGCCGGTCCTCGGTAGTGGCTTCCGGTAAGAACGCACTTGACCGGGCGCTTCGATCGAAGACCGGCGCTGCACCTAACGAGGGTGCCGGTGAGAAAAAGGGCGCGGGAGACCGACCACAAGGAGGTCCCCCGTGGAGGGTGTCCACACTGCTGAAGCCGTCATAGACAACGGCTCTTTCGGCACGCGCACGATCCGGTTCGAGACCGGTCGGCTCGCGCGTCAGGCGGCCGGCTCGGCCGTCGCCTATCTCGACAACGACACGATGGTGCTGTCGGCGACCACCGCGTCGAAGACTCCCAAGGAGCAGTTCGACTTCTTCCCGCTGACGGTGGACGTCGAGGAGCGCATGTACGCCGCCGGGCGCATCCCCGGCTCGTTCTTCCGCCGTGAGGGCCGTCCCTCCGAGGACGCCATCCTCACCTGCCGCCTGATCGACCGGCCGCTGCGCCCGTCGTTCGTCAAGGGCCTGCGCAACGAGGTGCAGGTCGTGGCGACCGTCATGGCGCTCAACCCCGACCACCTCTACGACGTTGTCGCCATCAACGCCGCGTCGCTGTCCACGCAGCTCGCCGGCCTGCCCTTCTCGGGGCCGATCGGCGGCGTGCGGGTGGCGCTGATCGACGGCCAGTGGGTGGCCTTCCCGACGCACCCCGAGCTTGAGCGGGCCACGTTCGACATGGTCGTGGCGGGCCGCGTGCTCGACGACGGCGACGTCGCGATCATGATGGTCGAGGCCGAGTCCACCAAGGACACGCTGAAGCTGGTCGCCGAGGGCGCCGTCGCTCCCACCGAGGAGACGGTCGCGCAGGGTCTCGAGGCGGCCAAGCCGTTCATCAAGGTGCTGTGCGAGGCGCAGTCGCGCATCGCGAGAGTCGCGGCCAAGGAGACGGCCGAGTACCCGGTCTTCCTCGACTACCAGGAAGACGTCTACGCCGCCGTCGAGGCCGCGATCAAGACCGAGCTGGCCGCCGCGCTCACCATCGCCGGCAAGCAGGAGCGCGAGAACGAGCTGGAGAAGGTCAAGGCGCTGGCCGCCGAGAAGCTCCTGCCCGAGTTCGAAGGGCGCGAGAAGGAGATTTCCGCCGCGTTCCGCTCGGTCATGAAGAAGCTCATGCGCGAGCGGGTCATCAACGAGGGCATCCGCATCGACGGCCGCGGCACGAAGGACATCCGCGCCCTGTCGGCCGAGGTGCACGTGGTGCCCCGGGTGCACGGCTCGGCGCTGTTCGAGCGCGGCGAGACCCAGATCCTGGGCATCACCACCCTCAACATGCTGCGCATGGAGCAGGTCATCGACACGCTCAACCCCGAGCGGACCAAGCGCTACATGCACAACTACAACTTCCCGCCCTACTCCACCGGTGAGACCGGCCGCGTCGGCTCGCCGAAGCGGCGCGAGATCGGCCACGGCGCGCTGGCCGAGCGGGCGCTGATCCCGGTGCTGCCCTCGCGCGAGGAGTTCCCGTACGCGATCCGGCAGGTCTCCGAGGCCCTCGGCTCCAACGGCTCCACCTCGATGGGCTCGGTCTGCGCCTCCACGATGGCGCTGCTCGACGCCGGTGTGCCGCTCAAGGAGATGGTCGCGGGCATCGCGATGGGCCTGATCGGTGAGGGTGACACCTACGTCACGCTGACCGACATCCTCGGCGCCGAGGACGCCATGGGCGACATGGACTTCAAGGTCGCCGGCACCAAGGACGTCATCACCGCCCTGCAGCTCGACACCAAGCTCGACGGCATCCCCGCCAGCGTGCTGGCCGCCGCGCTCAAGCAGGCCAAGGGCGCCCGCCTGGCGATCCTCGACGTGATGCAGGAGGCCATCGACTCCCCGGCGGAGATGAACCCGACGGCGCCGCGGATCATCACGATCAAGGTCCCGGTCGACAAGATCGGCGAGGTCATCGGCCCGAAGGGCAAGATGATCAACCAGATCCAGGACGACACGGGCGCCGAGATCACCATCGAGGACGACGGCACGATCTACATCGGCGCCACCGACGGGCCCTCCGCCGAGGCCGCCCGCTCCGCGATCAACGCGATCGCCAACCCGCACATGCCCGAGGTGGGCGAGCGTTACCTGGGCACGGTCGTCAAGATCGCCGCCTTCGGCGCGTTCGTCTCGCTCATGCCCGGCAAGGACGGCCTGCTGCACGTCTCCCAGATCCGCAAGCTGCACGGCGGCAAGCGCATCGAGAACGTCGAGGACGTCATGAGCGTCGGCGAGAAGATCCAGGTCGAGATCGCCGAGATCGACGGCCGCGGCAAGCTCTCGCTGGTGCCCGTCGAGGTCATCGAGAAGGAAGCGGCCGAGAAGGAGGCCAAGGGGGACGACGCTCCCGCCGAGGCTCCCGACCAGCCCGCCGAGGGTTCCGCCGCCGCCGAGGACAAGCCCGAGCGGCCCCGCCGCACCCGCACCCGGGTGCGCACCCGCGGCAGCTCCGAAGGAGACGACCGGAACTCGTGACGACGACCACGCTGCACCCCGGCAAGGACGGAGCCGGGGTGGTAAGGCGCACCGTCCTCCCGGGTGGGCTGCGCGTGGTGACCGAGACCATGCCGACCGTGCGGAGCGTCGCGGTCGGCATGTGGGTCGGCATCGGCTCGCGTGACGAGGCCCCCGAGCACATGGGGGCCACCCATTTCCTTGAGCACCTGCTGTTCAAGGGCACGCCCACGCGCGACGCGATGGAGATCTCCGCCTCGATCGAGGGCATCGGCGGTGAGATCAACGCCTTCACCGCCAAGGAGTACACCTGCTACTACGCGCGGGTCCTCGACGAGGACCTGCCGATCGCGGTCGACGTGCTCGCCGACGTCGTGACCAGCTCGCTGGTCACCGAGCAGGACGTCGAGTCGGAGCGGGGCGTGATCCTCGAAGAGATCGCCATGCACGACGACGATCCGTCCGACGTGGTGCACGAGCAGTTCGCGGCCGCCCTCTACGGTGACTCGCCGATCGGCCGGCCCATCCTGGGAACGGTCGAATCGATCAACGCCCTCGGGCGTGACCGCATCGCCGAGTACTACCACCGCTACTACCGGCCCCGTGCCACCGTCGTGTCCGTCGCGGGCAACGTGCGGCACGAGGAGGTCGTGGAGCTGGTCGCGCGGGCGTACGAGCGGGCGGGCGCCCTGAACGGCCCCGCCGAGTTCGCGCCGCCGCGCACCAGCGGCCCCGGCGCCGAGACCCGTTCCGGCGTCGCGGTCCTCGACCGGCCCACGGAGCAGGCCAACCTCGTGCTCGGCACGACCGGCCTGCCCCGCACCGACGACCGCAGGTTCGCGCTCGGCGTGCTCAACGCCGCGCTGGGCGGCGGCATGTCGTCCAGGCTCTTCCAGGAGATCCGGGAGAAGCGCGGCCTGGCCTACTCCGCCTACAGCTACACCTCGGCCTACGCCGACACCGGGCAGTTCGGCATCTACGTGGGCTGCCTGCCCTCGAAGATCGACGACGTGCTCAAGATCTGCCGCGACGAGGTGTCCAGGGTGGTGACGGAGGGCCTCAGCGCCGACGAGATCATGCGGGGCAAGGGGCAGATGCGCGGCGGGCTCGTGCTCGGCCTGGAGGACACCGGCTCGCGCATGTCCCGCATCGGCAAGAACGAGCTGGTCTACGACGAGCTCATGTCGGTCGACGAGGTGCTCTCGCGCATCGAGTCCGTCACGCCCGACGAGATCTCCGAGGTGGCGCGCGACGTCCTCAACCGGCCGCTCACGCTCGCCGTGATCGGCCCGTACGGCGACAAGGACTTCAGCGACGCCGTTCGCTAGAGTTGGGCGCGTGATCAGGGTAGGTGTGCTCGGCGCCCGAGGGCGCGTGGGCGTCGAGGTGTGCAAAGCGGTCGAGGCGGCCACCGACATGGAGCTGGTGGCCGCGCTCGACAAGGACGACCCCATCGAGGGGCTCCAGGGCGCCGAGGTGGTGGTCGACTTCACCCATCCCGATGTGGTCATGGGCAACCTCGAATGGATGATCGGTCACGGCATCCACCCCGTCGTGGGCACCACCGGGTTCGACGAGGGGCGGCTGGAGGCCGTACGCGGGTGGCTGGCGGCCAACCCCGGCACCCACTGCCTCATCGCCCCCAACTTCGGCATCGCGGCGGTGCTCATGATGCACTTCGCGCAGCAGGCCGCCCGCTACTTCGAGTCCGTCGAGATCGTCGAGCTGCACCACCCCAACAAGGCCGACGCGCCGTCGGGCACCGCCCGCCGCACGGCCGAGCTGGTCTCCGAGGCCCGCGCGAAGGCGGGGCTCGCCGCGATGCCCGACGCCACGAGCACGGCGCTCGACGGCGCGCGCGGGGCCGACGTCGGCGGCGTCCACGTGCACGCGGTGCGCCTGTCGGGGCTCATCGCGCACCAGGAGGTGCTGCTCGGCGGCGACGGCGAGACGCTCACGATCAGGCACGACACGATGAGCAGGGCCGCGTTCACGCCGGGCGTGCTGCTCGGCGTGCGCCGGGTGCGCGAGCTGCCCGGCCTCACCATCGGCCTGGAGCCGCTGCTCGACCTGTGACCCGTGACGGGTGACAACGCACACGACGTGCCCACACCCGCGCGGGCGTGGGCACGTCGTGAGGAGAGGGTCCCGGCTCCGCACAGCCGGGCCTACGATCATCAACCCTAATACGAGCGGCGAGATCAGCCCGAAACATGAGATCGTGTCGCCATGGTGCGATGGGCCGAGAAAAGTGAGCTGCCCGGGCTGGCCGCCGTCGAGGTGGCCGCCGACGGGCTCTTCGAGCAGGTGGGCATCGTCTTCCCGCCCGGCACCACGCAGATCGAAGAGGTGTCCGACCCCGGGGTGGTGCTGGTCGAGGGGACACCGCCCGACGGGTTCGCGCTGATCGGCTGGGTCGACGGGAACCTGCATCTCGAACAGCTCGCCGTCCGGCCCGACCGGATGCGGCAGGGGATCGGCGGGCGGCTGATGGCCGCCGTCATCGACCACGCCGCCGCGGCGGGGGCGCCGGCCGTGACGCTGACGACCTTTCGCGACGTGCCGTGGAACGCCCCCTGGTACGAGCGGCACGGCTTCACCGTCATGCCCGAGCAGGAGTGGGGGCCGCAGTTGCGGGAGCTGGTACGCCGGGAGCGCGAGCTGGGCATCGAGGTCGCGCCCCGGGTCGTCATGGTCCGGCGGCGCGGAAAAGGGCTCTAGCGGCGTTCTGAGCGCGGCGCAGGGGGCGTTCAGGGCCGGCGGCCGGAGACGCGCCGCGGCGGCTCCTCGAAGCGGGAGCGCTGCGGCGGCCGGCCGGTGACCTTCTCCACGATCGAGGCGGCGAGCTGGTGCAGCTTGACGTTCCTGTCCTGCGAGACCCGCCGCAGGATGTCGAACGCCTCCCGCGCCGTGCACCGCCGCTGCACCATGACGATGCCGAGCGCCTGATCGATGATCGCCCGCGTGTTCAGCGCCTCCTTGAGCTGCGCCTCCACCTCCCGCAGCCGGGCCACGTCGAGCGACGTACGGAACAGCACGGGCACGTGCGCGGCCGTGACCCGCAGTGCCACCCACGCCTGCTCCGGCAGCCCCTCGGCGTCGCCCGTGTAGACGGTGAGCACGCCGAGCAGCACGCTCTCGAACTCCAGCGGCTCGCAGTGCACCCCGCGAACCTCGGGAGCCCCCGAGACGAAATGCGGCCACCGCGAGTCGGTGGCCAGATCGAGGACCGTGACCGCCTTGCCGGTGTCGAGCGCGTCGAGCACCGGCCCCTGCCCGGTGGCCTGCTGCAGCCCGTCGAGCAGCTCGGCCCGCGCGTGCGAGCAGGCCACGGTACGGAAGTCGTCATCCCCGCACAGGGCGATGCTGAGCATCGCACGATCGGGCATCGCCTGCGCGGCGATGGTGACACAGTCAGTGAGCGCCCGTTCGAACTCCTCGATGTCCGTGGGCAGACTCGGCCGGTTCACCAGGATCCCTCGCGATGGCTTGGAGTCCTTCCAGGCTAGCCGCTCCGCGACGCAGTCACGAGACGTAAGCGTCGATCTCGGCCAGATAGGCATCCTTGAGGTGCCTGGGCAACCAGGTGATCTCGAAGGCGTTGCGCTGAAGCTGCGCCAGCTCCTCGCGGGTGAGCTGCAGCGCGTCGTGCAGGGCGACGAGGTTCTCCTGGACGTAGCCGTCGAAGTAGGCGGGGTCGTCGGAGTTGATCGTCACCCGCACGCCCAGGTCCATCAGCTTGCGGATGCCCTCGGCCTTCATCGAGTCGGTGACGTAGCCGTTGGAGATCGGGCAGCACGTCAGCCCCATGCCGCGCGCCAGCACCACCTCGACCAGCCGCTGGTCCTCCAGGATGTTGACGCCGTGGTCGATGCGGTCGACACCGATCTCCTCGATGGCCTGGCGGATGTGCTCGACCGCGTCGTCCTGGTCGACGTCGCAGTGCATGGTCAGCAGGTAGCCCTCCTGCCGGGCCCGCTCGTAGACGGCCGCGAACTTGCGCGGCGGGTTGCCCCTCTCGTCGGAGTCGAGCCCGACCCCCGCGATCCACTCCTTGTACGGCAGCGACTCCAGCAGCGTCGCCATCGCGTACTCGGCCTGGAAGTCGCGCAGGAAGCACATGATGAGCTGGGCCCGCACCCCGAGCTGGGCGTGCGCGTCCATGAGCGCCCGCCGCAGCCCCCTGATCACCACGTCGAACGGCACGCCGCGCGAGGTGTGCGCCTGCGGGTCGAAGAAAATCTCGGCATAACGGACGTTCTGCTCCGCGGCCTTGCGCAGGTAGGCCATGGCCAGGTCGTAGAAGTCGGGCTCGGTGCGCAGCACCTTCATGCCCTCGTAGTAGATCGTCAGGAACGAGGACAGGCTGTCGAAGGTGTAGGCGGCGCGCATCTCCGCCACGCTCGCGTACGGCAGCTCGATGCCGTTGCGCGCGGCCAGCTCGAACTTGAGCTCGGGCTCCAGCGTGCCCTCGATGTGCAGGTGCAGCTCGCACTTCGGCAGCCCGGCGATGAAATCCTTCACCGTCCCACCTTAGAAGCTCAGAAGCCGATGGCCCTGAGAAGCTCAGAAGACGATGGCCCTGAGAAGCTCAGAAGACGATGGCCAGCCCCACCGCGAACAGCGCCCCGTACGCCATCTGCAGCTTGCCCGTCTGCTGCAGCACCGCGATCAGCGCCGGCCCCACGGCCTTGCCCAGCACCGCCCTGATGGGGCCGATCGCCAGCGGCACCGCCAGCAGCACCAGCGCCGCCCACGGCGTGATCGGCACCATCGCCAGCGCCACCACGAACGGCACCACCTGGCAGGCCACGTACAGCGTACGCGTGCGCTCGGCCCCCAGCAGCACCGCCAGCGTGCGCTTGCCCGAGCGGCCGTCGGTGCCGACGTCACGCAGGTTGTTGACCACCAGCATCGAGCACGACAGCAGCCCCACCGGGATCGACGCGAACAGCGCCGCCCAGCTCAGGTGCTCCGTCTGCACGTACGCCGTGCCGACCACGGGCACGATCCCGAAGAACACGAACACGGCCACCTCGCCCAGGCCGCGGTAGCCGTACGGATGCTTGCCGCCGGTGTAGAACCACGCGGCCGCGATCGCCGCCGCGCCCACCAGCAGCACCCACCACGCCCGCGTGACCAGCACCAGGATCAGGCCGAGCACGGCGGCCAGCGCGAAGCAGCCCAGCGCCGCCGCCAGCACCTCGCGCGGCGTGGCCGCGCGCGAGCCGACCAGCCGCATCGGGCCGACCCGCTGGTCGTCGGTGCCCCGGATGCCGTCGCTGTAGTCGTTGGCGTAGTTGACGCCGATCTGCAGCGACAGCGCCACGAGCAGTGCCAGGACCGCCCGCCACCACACGAAGCCGCCTTCGCCGATCGCCACGCCGGTGCCCACCATGACGGGCACGACGGCGTTGGGCAGCGTGCGCGGGCGGGCTCCGGCGATCCACTGCGCGGGAGTTGCCATGTTGTCGTTCTACCTCTAGCTGATGTCGGTCGTGAGCCTGATCATCCGGACCGGCCGGCCCATGTCGAGGACGCGCTCGGCCATGTCCTCGCCCCAGCCCGCCGACTCCAGGAAGCCGAGCATCGCGTAGTTCTCCGCGAACACCCAGGTGACGATCTGACGGAAGCCGTCTTCCCGCATGTAGTCGACGGTGGCGTTGAGCAGGCGGCTGCCGTGCCCCCGGCGGACGAAGTCGGGGTCGACCAGCAGCGTCAGCATCTCGGCCACCCGCCCGGGGTCGAGATCGGGGTCCTCGGCGGGCGCGTGCGAGACCAGCCCGACCACGCGCTCCCCGCCGCGGGGTGTGACCAGGGCGGCGCTGCCGCCCGCGCCGAGGGCGGGAAAACCCTCGGTGTCGAGGATGGTCTCCACCGCCACCAGCACCCGGTGCATGGGGCTGGGCGGGGCGACGATCGCCTCGTCCCACTGGCGCAGCCACATCTTCTCGGCCGCCGCGCCAGTCATCTGCTCGAGTGGGCCCTCGGGCAGGAAATCCCGATAGCCGTAGCGCCAGGCGCGGATCTGACAATTCGCAACCTGGAGCACATCCTCGCGCCGGGCCGCCCGGACGCCTACGTCTGCCATCTCGGCCCGCTCCTTCGCCTGCCGTTCATGCCACAAGGCACGAGTTACACCGTATCGGTGTTTGAGCCTTGGAGACGACGCGAACCCCGCTTCCTCGCCCGGTAAGCCCGTGTCTTGGTGCGGTTGCCGCATACCCGCATGGAACACCACGAGCGGGAACGGTTCTTCGACAGGTCGATGAACGCCCACTGACAGGTTCCCTCCGCGCACACCTTCAGCCGATCCCAGTCCGCGCTCAACGCCGCCGCCGCGATCCGCGCCAGCCCGCCACGCACCCCCGGCACGGCCGGGACCAGCTCGGGCCCCTGATTTCCGACCTCGACCTTCAGCGGCAGCTCCGGCAGGCCGGCCCGCTCCTGCCTGAGCGCGGCCCGCAGGCCCTCGCGCAGGGCGTGCGCGATCTGGAGGTCGTCGTCGGTGGCGCGGTCGCGCGGGCCTGCGAGGTCGTGCTCGCGCAGCCACACGGCCAGCTCGGCGGGGGAGGACAGCTCGTCCGCTTGGGCTTCGACGTCGAACGTGTTCACGAAGTCTCGTACGAGCTCCGCGGGGAACGGCATGCCGTCACTCTACTGTCCGATGATCGTCATCGCTTCAGCCAGCCTCCTGACTCCCTCCCGCAGCTCCGTCAGGTGCGCGGCGGCCATGTGCGTGACCCGGATCCTGGGGCCCGGCGGCTCGGCCGCGTAGTACAGCCGGCCGGGGCTGATCAGCACCCCGGTCCGCCGGGCGGCCTCCGTCAGCGCGGTTTCGTCCACGGAGGCGGGCAGGCGTACCCACAGATGCATGCCACCCGCGGGCAGCAGGTGCGGCTCGGCCTCCGGCAGCAGCTCGGCGAGGGCCGCCGCGAGCGCGTCCCGGCGGGTCGCGATCTCCGCGTGCACGGCCGCGAGGTGCCGCCGCCACGCCGGCGACCCCACGAACTCCAGCGCCGTCTCCTGCAAGGGCCGGGCGACGAAGAACGACTCCACGAGCTGGCTCGCCCGCAGCCGGTGCGCGGCCGGCCCGCGCGCGATGACCGCCGCCACCCGCATGCTCGGCGACAGGATCTTCGTCAGCGAGACGATGTGCACCACCGTGCCGTGCCGGTCCATGGAGGCCAGGGACGGGGGCGGCTGCGCGGTCAGGTACCGGGCGAAGTCGTCCTCCACCACGAACGCGCCCGCCGCCCGCGCCACCTCCAGCACCTGCCGCCTGCGCTGCGGCGGCAGCGTGGCGCCGGTGGGGTTGTGCAGCGTGGGCTGGCAGAAGAACACCCGCGCCCCCGTGACCGCGAACGCCTCGGCCAGCAGGTCCGGCCGCACGCCCTCGCGGTCCATCGGCACGGCCGTGGCCCGCAGCCCGGCCGCCTTCGCCGCCGACAACGCGCCCGGATACGTCGGCGTCTCCACCAGGATGGGCGTCCCCGGGGCCGCGAGGGCCCTGAACGCGTGCGTGAGCGCCGCCTGCCCGCCGCTCACGATGAGCGCGTCGGCCTCGGTCACGTCGCTGCCCGCCTGCGTCGCGAACCACCGCCGCAGCTCCCGCAGGCCCGTCAGAGGCGGCATCGCCCAGGCGTCCGGCCGGCGCACGGCCCGTGCCGCGGCCGCCGCGAGCTGCTTGTCCGGGCGCAGCCCCGGCCGCAGGTAACCGCCGGTCAGCGGCACCACCCCCTCGGGCGCCGCGCCCAGCAGCGCCGACACGGGCCCCTCGTCCACCACCCGGTCGCCCAGGGCCACCGTCTGCCAGGACAGGTCGGGCGCGTCCTGCGCCGCGTCACCGGCCCGCCGCGCCACGAACGCCCCGCTGCCCGGCCTCGACACCACCCGCCCCTCCGCCGCGAGCTGCCCGATGGCCCGGGAGACGGTGACGGGGCTGACGTTGTGGCGGCGCATGATCTCCCGGCTGGACGGCAGCCGCGCCCCCGGTCCGAGCCGATCGGCCTCTTCGCGCAGTATCGCGGCGATCTGGGCGATACTGCTATCGTTGTTCATGAAAGTTGAGAATAGCGCTACTGTCGCCAGGGGAGTAGCGGTCCCGCCGACCCTCGGCGGCCGTGGCACGTGGCTGGCGTTCCTCGGCGTCCTGTCGTTCTCGGGCTCCATGCCGGCCACCGTGTACGCGATGCGCGGCCTCGACCCCTGGCTCGTGGCCGTCGGCCGGGCCGCCGTGGCCGGCGCCATCGCCCTCATCTGCCTCAAGGCCGCCGGCCACGCCCTCCTCCCGCCCCGATCGCAGTGGCCCGCCTACGCGCTCATCGTCCTCGGCGTCGTCGTCGGCTTCCCCGTCTTCAGCGGCCTCGCCCTCCACCTGGGCGCCAGCACCGCCCACTCCGCCGTCGTCATCGGCCTCCTCCCGGCCGCCACCGCCGCCTGCGCCGTCCTGCGCGCCGGCGAACGCCCCCGCCCCCTCTTCTGGGCCGGCTGCACGGCCGGCGCCGCCGCCATCACCGCGTTCACCCTCATCCAGCACCACGGCCGCCCCTCCTGGCCCGACCTGCTCCTCCTCGGCGCCCTCCTCTCGGCCGCGATCGGCTACACCGAGGGCGGCCGCCTCGCCAAGCACACGCCCGGCTGGCGGGTCATCTCCCACGCCCTCGTCCTCTCCCTCCCGCTGACGCTCCCCGTGACGGCCGCCCTCGCCGCCACCACCCCCATCACCTTCACGGGCGAGTCCCTGGCGGGCTTCGCCTACGTGTCGGTGATCTCGATGTTCGTCGGCTTCATCCCCTGGTACGCCGGCCTGGCCAGGGGCGGCATCGCCCGAGCCGGCCAGACCCAGCTCACCCAGCCCCTGCTGACGCTGGTGTGGGCGTGGGGGTTGATGGGGGAGCGGTTCGGGGCCTCCACGGTGGTGGCGGCGCTGGCCGTCCTGGTGTGCGTCGCCATCACCCAACGCGCGCGTACGTGAGGACGGGGCTGGGCCATCGCAGCGGCGCGCTCGTGCGTGAGGACGGGGCTGGGCCATCGCAGCGGCGCGCTCGTGCGTGAGGGCGGGGCTGGGTCATCGCAGCGGCGCGCTCGTAGGTGAGGGGAGCCCCGCGAAGATCGGAGCTCTTCACGTGAGGAGAGCACCGTCCACCATGCCCGCGAAGACCGGCGCTCAGCTGTCACCAGTGAGCCGCACTTGACGCATACCTTGTACACCCTGGCTTGACTCATCGCCGGGACGCCCGCGCTTGTACTTGAAAGCCGTGACGCCGCCCCGCAGGATGGCAGAGGGAGGTGTCACAACCATGGCGGACCTCACGATCCCAGAGGGCGGTTTCTGGCCCGCGCCGGAGATCCCGCAGCCCAATATCTACCCGATGGAATGGCACGTGGAGACGGAGAAACTCGCCGCCATCTACGAGAAGTCCAAGCGCGAGCTCTGGAACCCGGCCGACCTGCCCTGGGACGGCCTCGACCCGGCCGACTTCACCAGGGAGCAGCGCCTGGGCATCATGTACTGGTTCGCGGTGCTGGCCAACTTCGACGCCTCCGGCCCGGCGGTGTTCGCCCGCGCGACCATTCAGGCGTTCGAGAAACACGAAGAGGACCCCGTCAGGAAGTGCTTCTTCTCGATCACCCGCGACGAGATGAACCACGAGGAGTGCTGCCAGCGCACCATCGCCAAGCTCTGGCCGGGCGGCCCGCTCGACTGGACCCCTTCCGACGACCTCGAATCGGCCGCCCACAACAACATCGGCTGGCTCTACCACAACGGCGGCCGCTACTGGAACGGCTACACCTCGGCCGTCGGCAGATACTCGCTGCCCGTGCTGTTCACCAGCTTCATGATGGGCGAGATGGCCGCCTCGACGCTGTTCAGGGGCATGTCGTCGGGCACGAAGCATCCCGTCTTCAGCGAGATGTTCAAGCGGATCGGCCGCGACGAGGCGCGCCACCTGCAGATCTGCATGACCATTCTGGAGAACGAATGGCCGGGCCTCACCGACGAGACCCGCGCCCTCATCACCCGCCAGCTCAGGGCCGGTTTCGTCTTCCTCAGCATGATCCTCTGGGAGCCGCCGGAAGGCTTCTGGGAATTGCCGCCGTACTTCCTCGACAACCACCTCGTCCTCATGGACCTCGCCAGGCAGGCGGGCCTCGGCGTGCTGTCGAGCAAGGAACAGGCACAGAACTGGCGCATGGCGATGGCCCACATCCGCGCCATCGTCGAGCGCTGGGGCATCGCCTTCCCCGCCATCCCCGAGCTGAACCTGGAAGGGGTGCACGTCGACTTCATCGACCCCGAGGAGATCATCCCGGTCTTCTGACTAGCATGGCCGGCATGTGGCCACGCATCGACGGACTCAGGGTCCTCGAACTCGGCACCCCCGGCAAACTCCGTACCGAGCTCACCGACCTGGTGCTCGCGGGCACCAAGACGGCCACGGCCGGCCTGCTGCCCCTGGACTACGAGGCGGAAGGCGAGGAGGTCGAGCACGTCGGCGAGCACCTCGTCCTCGTGGACGACACCGGCGCCCGAGTCGGCGAGATCCGCGTAACGCGCGTAGAGCTGACACCGTTCGCGCAGGTCAGCTGGGAGTTCGCGAAGGCGGAGGGCGAGGGCTTCACCTCAACGGAAGACTGGCAGGAGACGCATCGACGGTACTGGGCGGGCCTCGGCTACGAGGTCAAGGCCGACACAACGGTGGTCTGCCTCTGGTTCACCCTGATCCCACCAGCACCCACCACCCCCTGACCAGCGCCAGACCCACGGACCGTCACCACCGCCAAGCCAGCGGAGGCGTCATCTGACGATCATGGGGACAGGACATCCTCTCGCTCCTACACACGCCCTCACCCGAGTGCCACGGAGGCATCACCCACCCAAGCCCCGGGAAGGAACGGAGCCCCGGGAAGAAGAACGGAGTCCGGAAAGGGAGCGGAGCCCCGGAAAGGAACGGAGCCCCGGAAAGGAACGGAGCCCCGGAAAGAGACGGAACATCGGGAAGAAGAACGGAGCCCCGGGAAGAAGAACGGAGCCCCGGAAAGGGAACGGCGACGACCGCCCTCCTCCTCAAACCGGCCACTGCTCCTCAGGCGAGACATAGCTCCCTCGATGCGGAATGCTGTACACCCACCCCTCTTCCCGCAGCAACGCGATGGCACGCCGCACGGTCTCACGCGCCGCGCCATACTGCCGCACCAGTTCCACCTCGCTCGGAATCTGCTGCCGTGACATGAACTCACGCCGCTTGATCCGCTCCCGCATTTCCCCCGCGATGTGCCGGTAGAACGGCGCCAACCGCCCGGAGGACCCCGCAAGTGTGGGATCGTTGACGAACGTCCCTTCTCCTTGCCGCGTGTGAACCAACCCCTGATTCCGCAGCACCCGGATCGCCCGCCGCGCCGTCGTACGCGCGACCTTGAACTCCCGCTGGATCTCCGCCTCGCTGATCACGGGATCTCCGGGCGAGAGCTCGGTGGTGATACGCGACCT
The DNA here is from genome assembly GCF_012034275.1 of Nonomuraea composti. Taxonomy (NCBI): domain Bacteria; kingdom Bacillati; phylum Actinomycetota; class Actinomycetes; order Streptosporangiales; family Streptosporangiaceae; genus Nonomuraea; species Nonomuraea composti. Next base: position 44,627 of record NZ_JAATEP010000051.1, read on the forward strand.
GAGGACCTCGCTGATCTGGAGATATAGATAGGTGTCACCCTCGCGATTCAGCACGTCCTAAGGGTATCCAATGGTGAGGTCAACGGAAGGGAAAATAAGATCTCTTATTTATGGGCCATTCTTCACGGTCGACCACATATGTGCCCCCATACGCTACCGTGACCACCCACCCCGACTCCCTGAGATACGCCAGCGCATGCCGCACGGTCTCCCTCGCGACACCGTATTGTCGCATCAACGAGTTCTCTCCGGGAATGGCCCCCCTCGGAGGGATATCACCACCCACGATACGTGTGACGATGTCCGCGGCGACCCTCTGGTATTTGAACAGCGTCCTGCTGGACCGAGGCGTCCCAGGAGGCCCCACATAGGTGCCCTCCGCCGTGATCGTGTGCACCAGACCCTGACTCCGCAGCACCCGGATCGCCCGCCGGGCTGTCGTCCGGCTGATCCGGTACGTCCGCTGGAGAGTCGCCTCACTGGGCACGAGATCACCGGCACGGAGCTCGCCGCGCACGATCTGATCGCGGATGACGTCGGCGACCTGCTCGAAGAGAGACCTGGGGTTTTCACGATCCAACACGCTCCGATCATAGGCAAAGACGTCCATGCCCACGCAGCAAACGTCCATAAAGGCAAGCAGATACAGCAGCTAGTCGAGAGCCGCACCCCCTACGCCCGCCTGCGAACACCACAACGCATCCCGTCGCCTTCCCAGGTGCTCCCGGCTACGACCAAACCCCACCCACGCCGGCCCACCCCAAGCCCTCGCCCGCCCGCATCACGCCACAGCCGACCCGCCACTGTCCCCTCGCCCGCACCCGACATGTCTTACGTCCGGGTCGGCCCTACACGGACACCCGCCCCACCCACACGGGCCGATCCCTGTGCCGGTCTTCCCTTCCCGCTCCCGACCGGGCCCTCCACCAAAACGAGCTTGCACCTGATCGGCTTCTGCACCCGAGCGGCCCTGCACCCGACCGGCCCCTGACTCGACCGATCCTGCCCGGAGCGGGCTTGGATCCGACCGGCCTTGCACCAGAACGGGCTTGTACCTGATCGGCCCCTGACTCGACCGGTCCTGCCCCGGAGCGACCCTGTGCCTGACCCGATCCTGCGCCGGAGCGGGCTTGGACCCCGAGCCCTTCCTGTACTGAAGCGGGGCTTGCGCCCGAGCAGTCGTCCCATCGGAGCGGGCCTGACGCATGACGGGCCTTCCGTATCCGACCAGTCCTGCCCCCTGGGGTCAGGGCGTGCCACCGCTTCGCATGGCGCACCTGCGCCGAACCGGCCCAGCCCACCCGCCCCGAACGGCTCGCCCGAGATGGCCTTGCCCGCTTAGCTCTGTCCCGAGCGGGCCTCGGTCGAGATAGGCCTGCCGCCGAGCAGGTCCTCCTGCGCGGCTCTTCCCCCCGACGACCTGGCCCTGCCCCAGCTGCTCCGTCTGGGTCGCCTCGTGCCTGGGCCGCTTCCTGTCTGGGCTGCCTCGTGCCTGGGCCGCTTCCTGCCTGGCCAGCCTCCTGCCTGAGTCGGCCCCTTGCCTGACTTGCCGTCCCGTCCGAGCCGGCCCTTCAGCAGCCCTGTGCCATGCACCAGTTCCTCAGAACCCGCATCCCAGCCTGCTCTGTCACCAGTTGCACCGAGTAGCGCGAGCCCCGACCCGCCACTGTCGCGAAAGTCGGAGTACCCGATACCGATGACCTATACCCGCACTGTGCTCAAGCGCCACAATCGTTCCTGCGGCCATCGCGGAACGTTCCCTTCGATCTCGACTTGGCCCTCGAAGGGAAACGCGATGGCCGTCACCATTCACCCGTCGCACCCAAATGTCGCCAATGACCCTGGCATTTCCGAGCAACACCACATTCCGGGCCGCATGCGCCCATGGGCGCCAAACCAGGCTGGCGGGGTAGAACGGGCCATGCCTTGGCCTCGCCTTGGGCGGCCACCGCGCATCCCCCTTCAAAGCAACGATTCATGGTGAAGAAGAACGGCGGTGGCCGCAGACCTAAGTTTGACGCCCCCGCGGAGCCCGCCGCAGCAGATCGGCATGATGAACAGCCAAAAAGATGCCTGCGCATGCCCGGCCAAGCCGCAACCCTCGCATAACGCCACGCCTCGCAAACGCCAGAACGTAAGCCTCAAAGGATGACCTACCGACATCCGATGCCATTCGAGGATGATGTCGTGAACTCAACGACCCAAGCATGAACGAAATGGCCGAATAGGCACGAAACGAAAAGATTGTCAGCTGGAAAGATTGGTGACGGCCATCGCGGCCCTCCGAATACGCAGTTCTGGAGGACGCCGAGCGCGATGGCCGCACACAACATTCTGCCGCCTGAACCCCGCGCAGTGAAGAGTTTCATGACCGGTGGCTCCGACTTTTGTGGGAAAGCCATTGCGGAGGAGTGAACGCGATGCCGCCGGACGGGTGTTGCGCCCCCGTCCGGCGACAAGGTGCACCGACCGCCCTGTTCGAGCCACCGCCACCGCTAGATGCGGACCGGACATCGCTGGCGAAACCACGAACAGGGCAACCACTGGCGGTGCACCGCGTTCGCGCAGGCCAAGGGCGACGCGCCTGCCCACAGCCCTCACTTGGGCATGGGCCGCGCCCTGACCTGCGCGAGACCATGGACGTGGCCCCTTGCGTCCACGAGACATGGGGCCACGTCATGACGAGTAGTGGCCGGCTGACGTCCGTACGGCCTACCCGCGCCATTAGGTTCTCATGGTCGTCCCTTGGAAAACTGCTGTTCGGCGCTATAAGGGGGATGATGCCTTTTGCGGGATGCTGCACTCATGGTCCGGCGTGGAAACGATTTACAGGGGAATCCTCCTCCACGACTCGTCCGCGATAATAAGGTGATCCAGTAGCCGCAATTCGACAGTCTGTGCGGCCTCGAGAAGCCTGGCGGTGGCCTCAAGGTCTTCCTGGCTGGGGTCGAGCGAGCCGCCGGGATGATTGTGGGCAAGCCCGAACATCGCGCCGCCCGCGGTGAGCACCTCGGTGATGACCTCGCGGACGGGCATCACGGTGTGATCGCTCCCGCCCTCGGTCAGCACCGCCCGCTTCAGGATGCGTCCGCGGGTGTCGCACGCCACCATGACCAGCCGCTCGTGCTTCCGGTCGCGGAGCAACGGGGCACACGCGTGCGCCAGGTCGGACGTGCTGGTGATGCGTTCGGGCTCGGGCCCCGACTCAGCACGGCGTACGAGATGGAAGGCCGCAGCCACGCGCGCGGCCTTGGCCGGGCCGATGCCACGCATCGTGAGTAACCGATGCGGGTCGGAACGGCTGAGGCCGTCGAGGTCTCCACAAGCCTCGATCACCTGTGTGGCCAGGTCGAGGGCGCTCGCCCCACGGAACCCCGAGCCGAGCAGCACGGCCAGCAGCTCCCGATCCGCCAGGGCGGCGGCACCGCTGGACATGAGCCGTTCGCGCGGCCGGTCACGTTCGGACAGGTCTTTGACTCGCATCGGCAACCTCCGCAACCGTTGTATCAACCCGCACCGACAATCCCTGACCTGCGCATTCGCGGTGAACCCTGGTCGCCCCTTACGCGTTCGTATGCGTGCGATTTTCGACTCCCACGCCTCGCTATCCGTCCCCGGAACGGTTCGAGACCTGATCCCTTGGACTCTCCGTATGCCTCCGGCGCCGACTCCGCCGGCACGGTAACTGAGCTGGGGCCGGGTGCTGCGGGGTTCGCAGAGGGGTTCGGAGCGCCGCCGTCGTTCGCGGCAGGCATGGGCATCTCCGCCGTCACCACGGGCGCTGGGGTTCACGGCGGGCAACTTCCTCGCGAAACAGCCGGACGGTCTCAGCGCCGAATGCGTTGCCATCCTCTGGGGCACCGGTGTGACCGGGGCTGGCGTTGATCGAGGAAGGGCGCGATTCGTGCCGGGAGAAGGTGCTCGTCAGCGGAGGCATCGGCAGCGTTGCGGTGCTCCTGCTGTCTGGACGCATCCACGTCGTCGCGACCGCTTTGTCCAAGTACGAGGCGTACGTCCGAGATCTCTGGGTCGGAGGGATTGTCAACTATCGCGACGCCGACACCATCGAGGAGTGCTTACGCCGCTCCTCGGGAGGCGTTGACGCGATCATCGACCCCTCTCTCAAGGGCGACGAACTGATCACACCGTTCAGAGCCGTCCGGCCCCGGCGGGCGCCTGCTCATCACCACGCCCGGCATGCCGGCGTCCTCAGCCTTTGAGCGGACCGACCTCGCGGTCGCCGTGGTGATGAGCACGCTGAAGCTCACCAAAGAGGCCCAATTACCACTCGAGCAATCGGCGGCACTCTGGCTGATCCCACACTCGCCGCTATCGATTTCGACGACAGTGCCCAGGCATATCGGGAATCCGCTCGCGCGCGTAGCCGTGGGAAGGCCGTCGTCACGATGCCGGACGAACCGACCCCTTGAGTTATGCGGGACGAGGCGGTGTCACGTCGATTACCTACCGTCGCCGCGTATGGCGGCGGGCCGATGAGGTCGGCTTCGTCATTGGTGAGACGGCGGCCCGGCGAGGTCGGCTTCGTCATTCGTGGGGAGGCGGAGCCGCGCCCGCGTGCCCATCGCGCGATGCGGCGAGGACGGGCCGAGGAGGTGGGCCAGCGTCAAGTCCGACCAGAGAGGGGCGCACTGAGGGTACGAGCACCTTTTGCTTGACCTCGGCCATCCTTCCTTGATCACCACCGTGCCTGGCTCTGTCATGTTGATGCTGGGAAGCGCGGCCGCACGTTCGGCGTTGTGACCGTCCGGCCGAGGCGTGAGGAGACGGCACGAACTCGTCAGGTCGGGAAGCTCCGGGCAAGATGGTGCTCACCCGGAGCTTCCCGCCCTAAACGGGCATGCTGTACATGATCCGGAACCGGTCGCCCGGGATCACGATGTCGCTGGTCTCCACCGGGCGGTCGCCCGCCCAATGGGTACGTTCCACATGAAGAACATGAACCCCCGCCGCCAGGTCCAGCGCATCGCTCTCGACCGGCCGGGGGATGCGGGTATGAACGCTCTCGACGATCTCGGTGATCTTTATGCCGTGCGCGTACATGCGCGCGACCAGACTCCGCCGTTCCTCTTCCGTATGAGGCGTGAACTCGCGCAGCTCATACGACGTGGCGAGCTGGAGCGGCCTGCCATCCCCACGGAAGACGTAATGCGTCTTGGTCAGCGTCGCCGACTCGGGCAGTCGCAGCCGTCTGCCGATGTCGGGGCCCGCTTCGGTGGGCTCGCTGTGCCAGTCCCATGTAACTCGCCTGCCTTGGGATTGGAGGTCGGCGGCGAACGGGGCAGGGTGGTCGAGGAAACGCCATCGGTGCAGAGGTGTTAGGTCGGGGCGTTCCCTGACGTAATGGCCCGAGCCCACGCGGCCGATGATGAGGCCCTCGCCCGCGAGCACGCGTAGTGCGTGACGGGCGGCGGTCTCACCGACCTGATACTTGCGGGTCAGCTGCGCGCGCGAGGGGATAGGCGCGCCGGGGGGAAGGGTGCCGTCGGTGATCTGTCGCCGGATGTCTTCGACGACACGCAGGTAGACCGGATCTGAGGTGGCCACTAGTCCATCCCTGGGGGTTCGTGTGAGGCGTTGCCCCATGTTGCCGTATTCGGCAGGTAACCGACCGTCATCGATGACAGATGGAGCCCCAACTTTGCGGCAGCGGAAAATTATCGGAGAAACCTTGTAACGCGGATGTAAGAGGTCGCGATTCTCCGGTAGAGGTCGTCGATGTGTGTACCCCCGAGCACATATCGGCGACCTCTTCCATGTCCGCCGTCGCGAGCCGCCACCTGTGGTGGTCATGAACCCCGAGGTCGGCACCGGGTTCGAGGGACGAATCCGCGGGCCTTTCAAAGGGGACGCCGGCTCTTCCCCGCTCATCCCGACCGAGCTCTGCCGCACCTCCACCCTCTCACGTCCCGCCGCCCCACCGCGCCTCCAAGCTCCGTCACCCAGGCTTGCTCCGTCCCGCCCCCTCCTGCTTACGCCCCGCCCCGGGCGGGCTGCGCCGCTTCTTCATGCCCACCGCTTAGGTACGCCCTGCCACTTCGTCATGCCGCCACCGCTGGCTGCGTCCTGCCGCTTCCTCATGCCGCCACCGCTGGTTACGTCCTGCCGCTCCGTTATGCCGCCCCGCTTGAATGCGCGCTGCCGCTCCGTCATGCCCCGACCACTTGGGGAGTACGCCCTGCTGCTTCGTCACGGCACCAACTGGTGGGGTACGCCCCCGTCGACTCTCGCGCGCCACGCCCCTGGTCACGTCTTCATCTTTGATCACGCCACGATCACTGCTCAGCCAGCACTCGTCTCGTCCCACTGTTGATCACATCCCAGCTATCGGGGACGTCTTCACTACGCCGTCACGCACCAGTCGCTTCGGCACACCGTTGCTCGCGCACGCCGCACCTGCTCGTAATGTCCGAGGACTTCGTCGCGTACCACGGCTCCGTCGAGTACCGCCGCTCCGTCACGTACCACGGCTTCGTTGCATACCAGGGCTCCGTCGGTACCAGGGCTCCGTGGCCTACTACGGCTCCGTCGCGTCACTCGCATGCAGCAACACGTCCCCGCAGTTCCTTCCACATCCCCTCGCCCACAACCGCGCTTTGTGCAGTTAGGAGCTCGAACCGCCTACCGTGATCTCCAGCCGTCGCCTTCCCGTGGTCGCCGCCCTGTGCAAGGCCGAGCCGAATTCGCGCCATCCTTGCCCTCGCGCGACAACCGCCTGTGCTCAATTCCGCCCCCCACTTCGGCAAGCACCAAGTGGTCACCTGGTATCGCAGCCGAGTGGCCGTACCTCGGCCAGCCGGCTCCCCCTACGTTGTGACATCGAACATCCGTCACCCAACCGGCCCACCTCACGCGTCCCGGATCGCGCCGGGCTGCACCACCAAGAGGGACAACATGATCGAGATCGGCAAGCTCCTCCCGTCCGACCGGAACGCATGGGAGAGCTTGTTCCGCGCGTACATCGACTTCTACGAGCGCACCGAGCCGGACGAGATGTACGACCGGGCGTGGCAGGAGTTCCAGGCAGACACCCGCCTGCACGCCTTGGCGGCCAGGCTGGACGGCCAGCTGGTGGGCATCACGCATTTCCTGACCCACGGAAGCACGTCGGCGCCCGACACCGAAGTCTGCTACCTGCAGGACCTGTTCACGGCTCCCGGCGGGCGAGGCAAGGGCGTGGGCCGCGCATTGATCGCCGCCGTGACGGACTGGGCTCGGGAACGCGGCTGCTCTCGCGTGTACTGGAACACCCACGAGTCGAACAGCACAGCCCGGCACCTGTACGACAAAGTTGCCGAGAACCGTGGCTTCATCCGGTACCAGATCGAACTGCCATAATTGGCCGCATCAGGGACTGCTCCTGGACGCCGAGGACTGCTTCCCGTTGCGCATCCAGTACGGACGCAACCCGGCGGGCTTCGGCAGCCTTCATGTCGCACCCGTAGTGGTCGGTGTGACCTTGGCGACAACAAATTCCGTCGCTTCGGCCACACCAAGCATCCTGAGCCCGGAGACATCCCCTCACTCACCCAACGCCTCCTGCATCGAGAGGATCCGTACGGACTTCCTCGGGTATAGGGAGAGGGCGCAGCCGGGCATCCGGAGGCGGGCAACGAGCGGCTCCAGGCAGGCGAAGCGGGGTGGCGACGTCCAATGGATTTCCGAATCCAGGTAGCGTTCGCACTATGGCATCGCCAACTGGAACCACCGACGCACCCTTCGGCCGTATGCTGACCGCGATGGTCACGCCGTTCACCTCCGACGGTGAGGTCGATTATGCGGCTGTGCGACGTCTTGCCACCTATCTGGTGGACGAGCAGCGCAATGACGGACTGATCGTCAACGGGACGACCGGGGAGTCGCCCACCACCTCGGACGAGGAGAAGCAGCGCATCGTCAGCGCCGTCCTCGAAGCGGTCGGCGATCGTGCCGCCGTCGTGGCGGGGGCCGGCACCAATGACACCCGTCATAGCGTCGAGCTGGCGAAGCAGGCGGCGCGTGCCGGTGCGCACGGCCTGCTGGTGGTGACGCCTTACTACAACAAGCCTCCGCAAGAGGGGTTGTACCAGCACTTCACCGCCGTTGCCGACGCAACCGACCTGCCGGTGATGCTGTACGACATTCCCGGACGTAGCGGCGTACCGATCAAGACAGAGACCCTGCTCCGGCTGGCGCAGCACGATCGCATCGTGGCCGTGAAGGACGCCAAGGGTGACCTGTTCGGGGCGAGCCAGGTGATGGCCGCGACCGATCTCGCCTTCTACTCCGGTGACGACCTGCTCAACCTGGCCTGGCTCTCGCTCGGAGCGGCCGGGTTCGTGAGTGTGGTCGGACATGTGGTGGGCGCCGAGCTGGCCCGCATGATCCACCTCCACAAGAATGGCGACGTCGCCCAGGCCCTGGCCGTACACAGCCAGGTGGCCCCAGTAGTGGACGGGATCATGCTGCGTGCCGGCGGCGCGATCATGGCGAAGGCGGCACTGAGCATGGTGGGAATGCCGGTCGGTCCGGTACGGCTGCCGCTCGTGGACGCCACAGAGAAGCAAATCGCCGAGCTGCGTGCTTGCCTGGTGGCCGGCGGGGTGAAGTTGACAGACGCATAGGAACGGGGAGGAACCGGGAGTTTTGAGAACAAGATCTGACCGTGGGGGCCAGGCATGAGCCATCCGCATCCTGAGCTTGGCCCCCCGCCGCCGCTGCCGGAAGGCGGCCTGCGCATCGTCGCGCTGGGCGGGCTGGGGGAAATCGGCAGAAACATGGCCGTCTTCGAATATGACGGTCGCCTGCTGGTCGTCGACTGCGGGGTGCTGTTCCCCGAGCCGGACCAGCCGGGTGTCGATCTCATCCTGCCTGACTTCGAATACATCAGGGACCGGCTCGACGACGTCGAAGCCGTGGTGCTGACGCACGCCCACGAAGACCACATCGGGGCGGTGCCGTACCTTCTGCGCGAGCGGCGCGATATCCCGCTCATCGGCTCCAAGCTCACGCTTGCCCTGATAGAGGCCAAGCTCACCGAGCACAGGATCCAACCGACCAAGCTCGAAGTCGTCGAGGGCGAACGGCACGAATTCGGGCCGTTCGACTGCGAGTTTCTCGCGGTCAACCACAGCATCCCCGACGCCTTGGCCGTCGCCATCCGGACGCCGGCGGGCATAGTCCTGCACACCGGCGACTTCCGGATGGACCAGCTTCCGAGCGACGGCCGGCTCACCGACCTCGGCGGCTTCGCCAGGCTCGGCACCGAGGGCGTCGACCTGCTGATGTCCGACTCCACCAACGCCGAGGTGCCGGGCTTCGTCACCAGCGAAAGGGAGATCGGGCCAGTCATCGACGAGGTGATCCGCACCTCCGAGCAGCGGGTCATCGTGGCCAGCTTCGCCTCGCACGTCCACCGCATCCAGCAGGTCATCGACGCGGCCTTCCGGCACGGCCGTAAGGTCGCCCTGGTGGGCAGGTCCATGGTGCGGAACATGGGTGTGGCCCGCGACCTCGGCTACCTGAAGGTCCCGCCGGAGCTGATCGTCGACTCGCGCGACATCGAGGAGTGGCCGCCGGAGGACGTGGTGCTCATCTGCACCGGCTCCCAAGGCGAGCCCATGGCGGCGCTGTCTAGGATGGCCAATCGCGATCACCCGATCCGCATCGCCGAAGGCGACACCGTCCTGCTGGCGTCGTCGCTCGTGCCGGGCAACGAAACCGCGGTCAACAAGGTCATCAACGGCCTGACCAGGTGGGGTGCCCGGGTCGTACACAAGGGCAACGCCAAGGTGCACGTCTCGGGGCACGCGGCCGCGGGCGAGCTCCTGTACGTACTCAACCTGACGCGCCCCTCGAACTTCATGCCCGTGCACGGCGAGTGGCGCCACCTCCGCGCCCACGCCAAGCTGGCCGCCCTCACCGGCGTGCCCGAAGACCACATCGTGATCGCCGAGGACGGCGTCGTGGTGGACCTGGTCGACGGACGCGCGCGGATCGTCGGTGCGGTCCACGCCGGGTACGTCTACGTCGACGGCTCGTCGGTGGGGGAGATCACCGACACCTCCCTGAAGGACCGCAGGATCCTCGGCGACGAGGGCTTCATCTCGGTGGTCGTCGTGGTCGACTCGAACACGGGCAAGCTCACCGCCGGCCCCGAGATCCATGCTCGGGGGTCGGGCATCGATCCCGCCCAGTTCGACGAGTTCATCCCGCAGATCGAACGGGCTCTCCAGGAGAAGGCCGCGGACGGCGTGGTCGACATGCAGGAGATCCGACGGGTCGTCCGTCGTACGGTGGGGCGCTGGGTGAGCGACACCTACCGGCGCCGGCCGATGATCATCCCTGTGGTGCTCGAAGTCTGAGCCTCCGGACGGTACGGCAGGTGCTTTGACCTGCCGTACCTGCGGAGAGCTGTCGGATGTCTGTGGGCCGCCGACGGGGGCCGCGGACGGTGTCCTTCTTCCGGGCTCACGGACCGGGTGCGACTCGATGATGGCTGGTCCCGGGTGAAGGAAGCCGTGGCTGCTCGGGCTGCTGATGGCGTGGGCGCGTCCAGGGCCGCCATGGCGCAGGCTGTAGCTGCTTGGACCGCTATGGGTGCGAGCGCGTTCGAGGCCGCCACGATGCGGGCCGCCGTCGCCGCCACGACCCGGGCCGTCGGCGAGTACAGCTCGGACAGCGTGACGGACACATCCGAGATGACCGTCATGTGCCTGTGCATGGTTTTCGTCGCAGGCGGATGGCGGCGCCGCGATGAACGGGGGAGGCGTGGCACCGCGCAAGTGATGCCACGTTGACGTCTCGATGGGGCACAAGGGAGGCGTGGCGCCGCGCGACTGATGCGACTTTGGGGTTTCCCGGGGGCGCACGTCAGGCGTCCCTTCTGCGTAGCAGCCAGATGGCGAGGCACAGGGGAAAGGCCGCGTAAGCGATCATGACTGCGGCTGCTGCTGGTGGCGACAGGAGTGAGCCGTACACCGAGGTCGTGATGGTGTCGCCGGTGATCTCACGAGGCAGGGCGCCGATCATCAGCGAGCCGAGCCGCTCGCTCCACGGCTCGGGAATCTTGCCGATGATCATCGGCAACACGTAGACGAGGCCGACGATGATGGCGGTCGTGCCCGGCACCGATCGTAGAATCGCGCCGAGCCCCACCCCGAGCAGCGCGAACACCGGCACTGTGAGGCTGAAGGCGATCAGAAGCGGCAGCCGGTCACTGAAGGCGCCGGTGTAGGCACCCGAGAAACGGTCGCCAAGCACAACACGGGCCGCGAAATAGGAGCCGAAGACCGTCACCGCCCCTACGAGCAGGCCCAGCCCGCCGACGACCACGGACTTGGCGGCGAGGACGGGCCAGCGACGCGGAACGAGGGCCAGGCTTGTCCTGATCATGCCCGTCCTGTACTCGGACGTGATCACCAAGGTGCCGAGGACACCCATGCAGAGCTGAGGGATGATGGTGAACACCTCCTCCAAATCTGCGATCTTGGCGCGTGCCTGTTGCTCCGGCGAAGCGGCGTCGTACATGCCGGCCGCCGCAGCGGCGAGCGCCAGCCCCAGGAAGACGGCGCTGAGGCTGATGCCGAGTGCCAAGTAGGTGGAGCGGACCGAGCGGATCTTCAGCCATTCGGAGGTGAGGACGGTCATACTGGGCGTCCTTTCGGGCCGAGGGGTGTGGCCTGGGCATCTGTGGTGGAGGGAGAAGCTTCGTCGCACGTCGTGTGCTTGGGCAGGTCCTGTACTGGGGCAGGTCGTGAGCTGGGGCACGTCCCGTACTGGGGCAGGTCCTGAGCTGGGGTGCGGTGAGATTCGAGCGGTCGGTTCAGGAGGCGGACGGGCGCGTTCAGCAGGAGCGAGGAGACAGCCCGCGGAGGCGTCGGCGCGGACGATTCGCGGGGGATCGTGGTGCGACGTGAAGAAGTGATCGGGCAGAGGTGCAACTGCGTGTGCCAGGGCCGGCGTGGATTTGAGATCTAAGAGCCCGTACGGTCATGCGTCTTTCCGCTTGAGTTGGTAGTAGCCGATGGCGAGAGCGACGAGCGGGTAGGCGAGAAGCACGGTGAGGGCCGCCCAGGGGGCCAGGAAGCCGTCTCCCAAGCGGGAGGAGAGTCGTTGGCCTGCTATTTGGGGGACGAGGCTCGGCAGGAGAATCGTGGAGATGCGGGTGTTCCATGGGGGTGGCAGGTAAGTGGCGATGCCGGGTAGGACGAACAGAAGGGTGACGACGGACATGACGGCGCCCGCTGTGGATCGCATGGCGGCGCCCAGACCGAGGCCCACCAGCGCCAGCGCGGTCACCGACATGCCGGAGGCGAGCAGCGTAGGCAGGTCGTGGCTGAAGGAGACCTCGTTGAAGCCCAGGTGACGGCCGCTCGCGATCTGGCGGCTCGTTGCATAGGTGAGCAGGAGGATCGCGTGCGCGGCCACGAAAGTGGTCATGCCGACGATTGCCGCCTTGGCCAGGAATAAGGTGCTGCGGTTCGGGACGGTGACAAGGCTGGTGCGGATCATGCCCGTGGCGTACTCGGAAGTGATCGCCAGTACCCCGAGGACCGCCAGGCTCATCTGGACGAGTGGCAGGAAACCCTGTTCGGGGGCGGCTGCGCGGAGCGTGCCGCGCTCGTCGGCGAGGGCGCAGACGTAGAGCGTCCAGGCGATGCCGAGGGCCACCGTCAGCGCCGCCGCGCCGACCGCGTGGTAGGTGGAGGTCACTGAGCGGAGCTTGAGCCATTCGGACGAGAGGACCGCCTTCATCGGACCGCTCCGTACTGCACGCTGTCTGCGGTCAAGGCCATGTACGCGTCTTCGAGGGATGGATAGTGGGTGGTCAGCTCCGCGAGGGTGGCTTCGGCGATGAGCCTGCCTCGGCCGACGATCACGATGCGCTCGGCGGTGAGAGCCATCTCGCTCATGAGATGGCTGGAGAGCAGGATCGTCCGGCCCTCCGCGGCCAGCGAGCGCATAAGGTCGCGGATCCAGCGCACGCCGTCGGGGTCGAGACCGTTGACCGGCTCGTCGAACATCAAGATGCCGGGGTCGCCGAGCAACGCCGCCGCGATGCCGAGCCGTTGCTTCATGCCGAGGGAGAATCCGCCCACCCGCCTGCGTGCCACGGTGGCCAGCCCGACCTGGTCGAGCACCTCGGCGACACGGGCAGGACCGATGCCGTTGGTGCGGGCCAGGCAGAGCAGGTGATTGTAGGCGCTGCGGCCGCCGTGGACGGCGCTCGCGTCCAGGAGCGCCCCTACCTCCCGCATCGGCCGGCGTAGCGAGGTGTAGCGACGGCCGTTGACCAGTGCCTGGCCGGACGTCGGCGCGTCAAGGCCGAGGATCAGGCGCATCGTGGTGGACTTGCCGGCGCCATTGGGACCGAGAAACCCAGTCACATGGCCCGGCTCGACCGTGAAGGAGAGGGCGTCCACAGCGAGTGTGGAGCCGTAGCGCTTGGTGAGGCGGTGAAGTTCGATCACGCCGTAAGGATGCGGGGTGGCGGGGCGGCATCGCGTCGGACCACGGTTGGAACTTCAAGGTCAGACCCTGGGTTGACGTGCGCAGCCCACGCCAGCGGCTACGGTTCAACGCGTGAACGAGACGCACCCCTTCTTCGCCAGGCGCATGAGCCGCCGCCAGTTGGTCATGCTCGATGCGGTGGCGGGCGTGTGCGCGGCGTTCACCTTCTTCACCGTCACCGTCCATGTGGAGGCGCTGGCGCCATGGATGCGACTCGCCCTTCCTCTCGGGCTGGGCCTGCCGCTGGCGATGCGCAGGTTCTGGCCGCTGCCCGTCTTCTGCTTCACGCTGGTGCTCGCCATCTTCGCGGCCCTGATGGGCGCGGCGGGGCTCGTGTACCTCGCACCCGCGTACGCCTTGTACATCGTCGCGCTGTCCGACAGGCTCGGCGCGGCAGTCCCATCGTCGGCCATCGCGGTGGTGAGCTTGATGACCATCGTGAGCGTGACAGTGGCAGGTACGCCCCGCGACCGTGCCCCAGACTGGCTCGTGCATCTCGACCAGCCGCTCTTGGGGATCGCCGCGTTAGGCGGAGCGTGGACGATCGGTCGGGCCGTACAGGAGCGCAGATCCTATGCCGCACGTGACGCCGAGCGGCTGGCGGCGCAGGCCGTGGCGGAGGAGCGGCTGAGGATCGCTCGCGAGCTGCATGACGTGGTCACGCACAGCGTAGGGCTGATCGCGGTCAAGGCCGGGGTCGCCAACCATGTCATGGCCACCAGGCCTGAGGAGGCCCACGACGCCTTGCGGGTGATCGAGACCGCCAGCCGGAGCGCGCTGGTCGAGATGCGGCACCTGCTGGGGGTGCTCAGGTCGACTGCCGCACCCGACCGGGTTCCCACGCCCGGTCTGGCGGGCCTTGAGGGCTTGATCAGGCAGACTCGGCTGGCGGGAGTCGAGGTGGAGTTCGAGCTCCACGTCGAGAGCGGCGATGAGGGCAGGGTTGGGTCCATGCCGCAGGAGGCAGCGACAAGGCAAGAAGCGGAAGTTCTCCGCCACGCATCAGCGACGGGCCCGATAGAGGTCGCGCGCGATGGTGCGCTGGGGCAGATGTACGCCGTTCCAGGAAGCACCGCAAGGGGGCAGGTGGACGCTTGTCCGGGCACCGCACCGGGGCAGGCGGACACTTGTGCAAGTGGCGCAGTGCCGGGGGAGGTGGAGGTCTTCTCGGGCGATGCGGTGCCGGAGCGGGCGGAAGCCTTGCGAGAGGGGATGGCACAAGGGCGAGTGGCGGCAGCACGGGGAGAGGCCGCGTCACATGGGTTGGAGGCACAGGTCACGCAAACCGAGCTGACGCTGAGGGAGGCGGAGGTCCTCCAGGGCGGCACGGTGCGAGGAGGCGTCAGGGCTCCGTGTGGTGGCGTGACGCAGGGCGGTGCGGAGACTTTGCAAGGTGGCACAGTGCAGGGTGGTGTGGAGGCTGTGCCCGATGGTGCGGCGCGCGGTAGTACCGAGGCCTTGCGCGGTGGCGCGTCACGGGAGGGCGTGGCGGCTATGCGGGGTGGCATGGCGCCGGGCGGTATGGCGCGGGGTGGCGTGGAGGCCTTGCGGAGTGGTGCGGCGCGGGGGAGCGCGCGGGCCTTGCCAGGTGTTACGGCGCAGGGAAGGCCGGAAGCTTTGCGAGAAGGGGGAAGGTCGCTAGGGGATGCGGTGTCGGGAGCAGGTGTGACGGGGTCCGAAGGGGAGGCCGAAGCATGGGCACGGTTGCCTGATGGTGTGGGGTTGGCGGTTCATCGCATTGTGCAGGAGGCGCTGACCAATGTGGTCAAGCATGCGGCGCCGACTCGCTGCAGTGTGGTCGTGGCGTTGGATGCTGAGGAGGTACGGATTGAGGTGGTCGATGATGGGCCGGGGCGGCGTACGTCCGCTGGTGGGTCAGGTCGGCGGATGGCCGGTGATGGGGCGGGCCGGCGAATGCCGGGTGATGGGGCAGGGTGGCGAACATCTGCTGAAGGGCCGGGATGGCGAACATCTGCTGATGGGGCGGGGTGGCGGACGTCTGGTGACGGAGCGGGGCAGCGTGCGGCGCCGGGTGAGGGGCCTGGGCATGGCCTGATCGGTATGCGTGAGCGGGTCATGATGTATGGCGGGGTGTTTGAAGCGGGGAGTCTGCCCGGGCGAGGGTTTCGAGTGTTCGCGAAGTTGCCCTATGAGGAGGTTTCGTGATTCGGGTGGTCATCGCCGACGATCAGGCGTTGCTCAGGGGGAGCTTCAAGGTGCTGATCGATTCCGAGCCTGATTTGGAGGTGGTAGGGGAGGCGGCGACCGGGGCTGAGGCCATTGACGTCGTGCTGGAACGGCGGCCGGATGTGGTGCTCATGGATGTGCGCATGCCGGGTATGGACGGGATCGAGGCCACGCGTCGTATCAAGGATGTTGCTCGGGTTCTCGTGGTGACGATGTTCGACCTCGACGCTTATGTTTATGATGCGCTCCGGGCAGGGGCCAGTGGGTTTTTGCTGAAAGATACTCCGCCTGCCGATCTGCTGGCTGCCGTACGAGTGGTCGCCGCAGGAGAGGCGCTGCTGGCGCCTACGGTCACGCGTAGATTGATCGAAGAGTTTACGCGTGCTCCCGTTCTGCCTCGGGCGAAAAGGTTGAATGGTGTCACGGAGCGGGAGCAAGATGTGTTGTTGTTGATCGCGCGAGGGCTGTCCAATCGCGAGATCGCTGCGCATCTGCAGTTGAGCCTCGCCACGGTGAAAACGCACATCACGCGGCTGCTGGCCAAGCTGGAGGCCCGGGACCGGGCGCAGCTTGTTATTGTGGCGTACGAGAGCGGGCTGGTGTCAGCTACCGCGTGATGGTGTCGGCTTAATTGGGATACTGATCGATTCTGTGTTAGAGTAGTTGTTGTATTCAGAAAGTTTTTGCGAGCCAATCCAAGTGTGCACCGCCGAACGGGCCTCTTCTTTCGCCTACTGCATCTAGTAGCCAGTGTGCAGTTTCCTCTGCTTGAGTGATCAGCTCGCGTGGGTAGTTCAGTAGAACTTGGTGCTCTGCGAATTCGTCTACATCGTCGAGGATGAGGCGACCGTCTCTCATGCGGATGACGTCCAGGTCGAGATCGAGCATGGTGACCTCGCCGTCTTTCCATTCCGGGATGGTAGTGACGTCGACATAGATTTCGCTTTTGTGGGGCGGAGTGTTGAAGGACGCTGTCCACCAGGCGTCTCTGGGAAACAGCATGATCGCGGTTGTCTCCCACGTGACAGGTGGGCCTTCGCCCTTCCTGGCCACCGTCCCACCGGGGACTTCGGTCCAGACGCCGTGCTCGTCCTCACCCAGGAGACGAGCTGGATGATTCCAATGCAATGCGCCGCCGTACTTCCTGTAGACGATTCGCATATCGGTCATATGAAGAGACCTTTCCGTAGTCGATGGTCGTCACACGCAGTTGTTGGTGATGGAGGACGTCCAGTTTGGCAGTGCTCGCCGGCGGTGGTGCAGATGGGAGGGGGATTGGGGACGGTGTCGTGCCGAGGGAAAAGAGGTGGAGGCATACCTCGGGGATGAGGTGGCTGGCCTGTCGGGGGAGCGGGATATGTTCCCTCGGGACGGTGTTCCGTCGGGGTGGTGTTTCGCGGAGAGTGGATCAGCAGTCTCTTCGTGGGCTTACCTGGGCGAACAGCGCTGAACAGGCGGCCACAGTGCGCCGCGAGGTGACATCCCGCAGACCGGAGTGATTCCCCATTTGCTTACCCCTATGGCCGGGTGTGACGTGGCGTGGCGGAGCAGGGTGTCGGTGACGCCGGGACCGGTGGCCTGGCGGGCTGTCGGTGACGCCGGGACCGGGGTGGCCTGGCGGGCTGTCGGTGCTGTTCGCGCTGAGCGGCGCCGAGGCCGACGAACGTCAGGTGTTGCTGAGCCTGCTGGCCACCGCACTCCGGATGCTGGCGAGCGTTCGGAGCAAACGATCATCGCCGTCGGCAGTACTACGGTTGTGGATTCGAGTGGGAACTGGTCGAAGGAGGTGTCAGGCTGCTGTGCTCGGGCCGCAGCAGCGAGGTCGAACGGCCCAGCGCGCATCTGGTCAAGCCGTTGCGCTAGACCATCCAGTCGATCAACCAGACTTTGAAGGACCGGCTCGATCTCGAACGATACGGCGGTCGTGCCCCGGTCGGCGTCACAGTCCGCATCTTTGTCAAGATTCTGGCCCTGGTTGCGGCGATCTGGACTAGGGACGACACCGGCCAACCGATCAAGAGATCACTGAGCCACTATGACCACTGACAGCACCCAGACCCCCTTGAACTCGATCATCTAGGGGGTGGGGGAAGGCGGGGCCGGGCTTGTCGCCGGCCCCGGTGGGCTCAAGCGTGGAGGCGGAGGGCCTGGGCGAGGGCGGACAGGCGATGGGGGGAGGCGAGACCTGCGTGGTACAGGTGAAATTCCGTGGCGCCGGCCTTGGCGTATGTCCTCAGCTGGTCGGCCAGGACCTCGGGGTCGGCGGGGCGGGGTGGGAGGGCCAGGACGTAGGCGCCGATTCGCTGGTCAGGGATGGCGAGGGTTTTCAAGTGGGCTAGGCGGGCGGCGTCCGTGGTGGGATCGCCCCAGCAGTTGGCCACTAGGACGTCTGCCTGCGGCTCGCCTTCCGGGAGGGGGGCGAAGGCGCCGGTTGCCCAGGGGTCCGGGTTGGCGTGGAGGGTGATGGGGACGTTGGGGGCCGTTCTTCTGGCGACGGCGATCAGGCGGCGGCGGAGGGTTGCCGACTGGGCTACACGGATGGCGCGTACCTCGTTGGCGAGAGAGCCGAGAGCGTCTTCGATGGTTGCGGGGTTGGTGCCGTTCATGGCGGTCGTGGGTGGGGTGCTCTCCGCGGCAGTTGAGGCCGTTGAGGCTGTCGAGGGTGTAGTGGGTGTCGAGGGTGTGATGTCGCTTATGTTCCTTATATCCCTTGCACCCATGGCGTCGTTCATGGTGGTGGAGGCAGTGGTGTCGGTTGTGCTGGGTGCGGGGGTGGTGGCAGGCGTGGTCGTTGTGGCGGTGGTGGCGTCTATGGCGGCGCGGACTGTGGCTCTTGTTGGCTCTGGATAGAGGGGGGCGCAGCTTGTGCAGAAGCAGAGGGAGAGTAGGTCGATGTCCGCGGGGGTCCAGTCTGCGCCAGATGTCTTCTCGTGGACAGATTGGTGACCGAAGCCCATGGGGCCGCAGGCCTCCAGGATCAGGCCGTCGGGCTCGGCTACCTCGAGGATCTCCTGAACCAGGTGCTCGCAGTACTCGATGACGTCCTCGTGGGCCGGGCACAGGGCGTACGGGTACGGGTCGCCGAATGCGTTGCGTACGACCAGGTCGGGGTGAGCCGAGCCCAGATGCGAGTTGTGCGTGAGGACGGTCCAGGCGTGTACCTGGAGGCCGACCGCCTTCAGGGCGTCCCTGGCCTGGAGGTAGGCGTCGGCAGAGGTCCACGTGGGGGTCGCGGGGACCAGGCGGGACCAGGACGACGGGCGGATCGGGAGGTAGAAAGCCGGGTATGGCACGTCGAGGACGCGGTGGGCCGGGTGGTACGGCGTGGCTGCCCTCGTCGAGTGATACATGGCTGCCAGGGCGACCGTTTGCACGCCGAGGTCGGCCAGGCGGCCGGGGGCTGATGGGTCTCCGACCACGTCCCAGGGGTAGAGGTAGGCGACGTTCATCAACGGGTCTCCTTGCCGACGGTCATCAGTGGGGCAGTTCGCGGGCATTCACGAGCGAGATGGCTCGCCTCCCGCGGGCGGTCACCGCGAGATAGCTCGCGTCGCGGGCGTTCGCCAGCGGGTTGGTTCGTTTCGCGGGCATTCGCCAGCGGGTTGTCACGTTGACGTTCGAGGTAAGTCTTCCGGCCGGTTGTCGTTAGCGGTCAGGCGGGTTGGGGCTTGGGGCTCGGTGGGATTGGGCTTGAGGTTCGGGCGGGTTGGGGCTCGGGGTTCGGGCGAGGTGGGGTTGGGCTTGAGGTTCGGGCGGGTTGGGGCTCGGGGTTCGGGCGAGGTGGGGCTTGGGCTCGGAGTTCGGGCGGGCTCAGGGACGGGGTTCGGGTGAGGTGGGAGCCCGGGGTTCGCGGGCGAGGTGGAGCTTGGGGCTCGGCGGGGTGGGGCTTGTGGCGGGGCTTGTTGTGTGGCTTTTGGGCGGTGTTCGCGGTGGGTTTCTCCGCGGGGGAGTGCCGGTGTTCGCTAACGGGGTTTCTCCTGGGAGGAGTCGGTGTTCGCCGGTTTGCTTCTTCTGGGGAAGGGGCCAGCGTGCGCCAGCGGGGCTTCTTCAGGGGAGGGGGCCGCATTCGCTAGCGGGGTTTCTCGCGAGGAGGAGGCGGTGTTCGCCAGCGGGTTTTGCCCGGGAGCGGGTCGAGGTTCGCTAGCGGGGCTTCTTCAGGGGAAGGGGGCAGCGTTCGCCAGCGGGGTTTCCCTTGGGGAGGGGGCTGTGTTCGCCGACGGAACTTCTCCCGGAGAGGAGCCGGGGTTCGCCAGTGGTGCCTCTGGGGAGGGAGTGGGTTCACCAGCGGGGTTTCTGCGGAGAGAAGGAGGGGTCGAAGCGTTGCATGTACGACGTGTCGTCCCGCGAGCTGATCCCGCACTTCTCGTACTGCTCGTTCATCACCGCCAGCGCGTCCCTGTCGAGCTCCACGCCCAGGCCGGGCGCGGTGGGGACGGGGACGGCGCCGTTCACGAAGCGGAGGGCGCCGGGCTGGATCACGTCCTGGCCGTCCTGCCAGGGGGTGTGGGTGTCGCAGGCGAACGTGAGGTTCGGGGTGGCGGCGCCGAGGTGGGTCATGGCGGCCAGGCTGATGCCGAGGTGGGAGTTGGAGTGCATCGACATGCCCAGGCCGAAGGTGTCGCACATGGCGGCGATGCGCGACGAACGTACGAGACCGCCCCAGTAGTGGTGGTCCAGGAGGAGGACGCCGATGGCGCGGGAGGCCATCGCCGGCGGGAAGTGTTCGGGGGTGACGACGCACATGTTCGTGGCGAGCGGCATGGGGACGGAGGCCGCCACCTCCGCCATGCCGTCGATGCCGGACGTCGGGTCCTCCAGGTATTGGAGGATGCCGTCGAGCTCCCTGCCCACGCGGATCGAGGTGGCGATCGACCAGGCGGCGTTCGGGTCGAGGCGGAGCGGGGTGTCGGGGAACGCCTCGTGCAGGGCGCGGATCGCGGCGATCTCCTGGTCGGGCGGGTAGACGCCGCCCTTGAGCTTGATCGACTGGAACCCGTACTCGTTGATCAGGAGGCGTGCCTGCTCGACGATGCCGGCTTCGTCGAGGGCGGAGCCGAACCTGTCCGGGTCCTCGCCCGGGTGGCCGGCCCATTTGTAGAACAGGTACGCGCTGTACGGGACGGCGTCCCTGACCTTGCCGCCGAGGAGGTCGGAAACCGGGACGCCTGCCGCCTTGCCGCGAATGTCCAGGCAAGCCACCTCGAAGGGGGAGAAGACGCGGTCGATGCTCTTCTCCGCGGTGGCGGCGCCGGTGAGGCCGTGCAGGTCGTGCACGGTGCCGCCGACGATCGCGGCGATCCGGGCGTACATCGTGTTCAGGGCGTGGACGTCGAGGCCGATCAGGGCCTGCGCGGTTTCGCGGACCTTGCCGAGGTGTTCGAGATCGCCGTAGGTCTCACCCAGCCCGGTCAGACCTTCGTCGGTGACGACCTCGACAATGGTACGGAGGGCCCAAGGCTCGTGGACTCCGGCGGCGTTCAGGAGCGGCGGATCCCGGAAGGCTACGGGTGTGACGTGGATCTGCCTGATGATCATCGCGTGCCGTCCATATATGTGAACGATAGCCAGATTTGTGGACAAGTAGCCGCAACTGTAAGAATCAGATTGAAGAAGTGTCAAGACTCCGAAGGGCCATTCGATGATCTACGGACACGACCCCAGGACCGGCGAGACCGTGGGCGCCGCCCTGCCCGAGACCGACACCGCCGGGGTCGACTTGATCGTCTCTGCCGCGGCCGCCGCCGGGGCGGCCTGGCGGGCGACCCCGGCCGCCGAGCGGGCCATCGCGCTGGAGGCCGTCGCCGACGCGCTGAGTGCGCACGTGGACGAGCTGTGGCAGCTCGCCGACCAGGAGACCGCGCTCGGCGAGGTACGGCTGCGCGGCGAGGTCGCGCGCACCGCGGGCCAGTTCAGGCTCTTCGCCGAAGTGATCAGGGACGGCGGTTACCTGGAAGCCATCATCGATCACGCTGACCCTTCGCTCACGCCGCCCAGGCCGGACGTGCGCCGCATGAAACACGCCCTCCAAGGCGTCGTGGCCGTGTTCGCCGCGAGCAACTTCCCGTTCGCGTTCTCCGTGGCCGGAGGTGACACCGCCTCCGCGCTCGCCGCCGGCTGCCCTGTCGTCGTCAAGGCGCACCCCGGGCACCCCAACACGTCCGAGCGCGTGGCGAAGATCGTCCGGGAGGCGCTGCCCTACCCCGACCTGCTCGGCCTCGTCCAGGGCATGCAGGCCGGCGCCGACCTCGTGCAGCACCCGAGCGTCGTGGCGGCCGGGTTCACCGGGTCCGTGGCCGGCGGCAAGGCGATCCAGAAGCTGATCGACGAGCGGGAGGTGCCGATCCCGTTCTACGGCGAGCTCGGCAGCGTCAACCCCGTGGTCGTGCTGCCGTCCGCGCCCGTGAAGGAGGTGGCCGGCGGGTTCGCCGCCTCGCTGACGCTCGGAGTCGGGCAGTTCTGCACCAACCCCGGCCTCATGTTCGTGCCTGAAGGGGACGAACTGCGCAAGGCGCTCGTGGAGGCCGTCGAAGGCACCAGCGGCGGCCCCATGCTCGCCGAGCGCATCAGGGACGGTTACCTCGGCGGCGTCGAGCGGCTGGGGCAGCTGCAGCTGCTGGCTGAGGGCAAGCCCGGAGAGGGCAGCCTCGCGGTCACGCCCAAGGTGTTCACCGCCGACCTCGAGACGTTCGCCTCGAAGCTGCCGCAGATCGGTGAGGAGTGCTTCGGGCCCGCCTCGATCGTCGTGACCTACCGGAACGTCTCCGACCTGCGGCCGGTGCTCGAACAGCTCGAAGGGTCGCTGACGGCGACCATCCACGGCACCGAGCCCGGCGAGGCCGGCGAGGTCGCCGAGGTGCTGGGCAAGAAGGCCGGGCGGCTCATCTGGAACGGATGGCCGACCGGGGTGGCCGTGTGCTGGGCCATGCACCACGGCGGGCCCTGGCCTGCCGCCACGACCAGCTACACCTCCGTCGGGGCCACGGCGATCGGGCGGTGGCTGGCGCCGACCGCGTACCAGGACTGGCCTGAGGAACTGCTGCCCGACGAGCTCAAGGACTCGAACCCGCTGTCCGTTCCGCAGCGGGTGGATGGTCGGTTGCAGGTGTGAGTGACTGAGTGAGGGGTTCATCCCGGCTGGGGTGTTCGCCGGTCTGGTGGTGCGGAGGTTCCGTGCTGCCGTGATGCTGGTGCGGGGCCGCGGGTGCCGTGGCGGTGAGGGGGCTTCGGGTGCCGTAGTGGTGCATGGTCCCGTGGTGATCCGTGGTCCTGCGATGGTGCATGGTCCCGTGGTCCGTGGTCCTGCGATGGTGCATGGTCCCGTGGTCCGTGGTCCTGCGATGGTGCATGGTCCCGTGGTCCGTGGTCCTGCGATGGTGCTCGGTGGCGCCGTGGTGGTGGGGGTTGGAATGTCGCCATGGTGGGGCGGGGCCGCGTGTGCCGTGGTGGTGCGTGGTCCCGTGATGTCGCAGTGGTGCGGGATCCCGGGATTCCGTGATGGCGCGGTGGTGCGGGATCCCGGGATTCCGTGATGGCGCGGTGGTGCGGGATCCCCGGGTCCCGTGATGGCGCGGTGGTGGTGTGGGGTCGCGGGATGCCGCGGTGGTGGGGTGGGTTGATCGGTTGCCGCGCATCGGGTCGGTGGCGCCTGGGTGAGGGTGCTCTGGTCCTGTTCCTGGCCGGGGTGATTGTCCTGGTACGGGGGTGCCGTCCTGCGTGGCTGATTCGGTTACTGGAGTGGCGTCCTCAGGGGTGAGGGCGTCACACGGGGTTCAGGGTCAGTCGTCGTGGGGGAGTCGGGCTTCGCCTGCCGGTAGGCGGACGGCGGTTTCGACGAGCTTGTGGAGCTGGGTTCTGGGGACGGGCTGGCCGGGGGTCTGGAACGTCCAGCGGAGGAAGTCCTCCACGTTCATGGCGGGCACCTCGCCGAGGTAGGGCTGGATGTAGGCGGGAGTGTTCGGTTCGATGCGCCAGCTGTCGGTGAGGGGGCCGATGTCGAGCGTGTCGTAGCCGAGGAGGTCCAGCAGGTCGGCCGCCTCTGCCTTGGCGGCTGGGTGGTCGCCGGCTATGGGGAGGGCGCTGCGGTCGGAGGCGCCGGCGGGGCGCGCGAGGGTGATCAGCTGGTGGGGGGTGATGGTGTTGAACGCCTTCACGACGCGTGAAGCCTTGAGGTGGCGCTGCAGGAGGGCGCTGGAGGTCAGGTCGCCCGTGTCGAGTGCGGGCAGGTGGCCGTCTCGCTCGGGGTAATAGTTCGACGGGTCCAGCACCGTCTTGCCGGCCAGGGCCTGGGCGGGGAGATGGTGGTAGGCCTTGAGGGGGATGGCCGCTACCACCAGGTCCGCGGCGTGCGCTGCTTGTGCGGGAGTGGCTGCTCTGGCGTGTTCGCCCAGGTCCGCGACGAGGTCGGCGAGGGTTTCCGGGGATCTTGAGTTGCTGAGGACGATCTCGAGGCCGGCTGCGATGGCGAGGCGGGCGAGGGAAGAGCCGATCAGGCCGCTGCCGATGAGGCCGAGGGTTCGGGGCATGGTTGATCCAATTCGGTCGCACGATTATGGGGGACAGCTTGCGGGGGTTTCGGGTGCTCGGCCAGGGCCCTGGTGTGCGTACTCACGGGGTGATCACCCGGACGTAGGGTTGGCGCGTGGATGAGCGGGCCGAGTTGCGTGAGTTCCTGAAGTCGCGGCGGGCGCGGCTGCGTCCCGAAGATGTCGGGATGCTCGACTACGGTGGGATGCGGCGGGTCGCGGGGTTGCGGCGGGAGGAGCTGGCGCGGCTGGCGGGGGTGAGTGTCGCTCATTACACGCGGCTGGAGCAGGGCAAAGCGGACAGCGTTTCCGACGAGATCCTGGACGCTGTGGGGGCGGCGCTGCGGCTGGACGGTGATGAGCTGGCCTACCTGCATCGGATCGCGCGGCGGCCGTCGCCTTGTGCGGCGCCGGAGAGCGGGGTGGTGCCGCAAAGTGTGGAGTATCTGCTGCGGTCGTTCGTGATGACGCCGGCGCTGATCGTGGGGCGGCACACGCAGATCGTCGGCTGGAACCGGCTGGCGGTGAAGGTGTTCGGTGACTTCTCCGCGCTGCCTGAGAGTCGTCGTACGCTCTCGCACCTGCTGTTCACCGAGGGGTATTTCCGCGAGCTGTATCGGGGCGGCTGGGAGGGGGCGGCTCGTGAGCATGTGGGGCATTTGCGCGTTCTGCTGGGAAGGTATCGCGGGGATGCCGGGCTGGTGGCGCACATCGATCACATGCGGGAGCTGAGTGCGGAGTTCGCTCGTTTGTGGGCGGAGCAGCCTGTCGCTCGGGTCAGGTCCCGGGTGTACGTGCTGCATCACCCCGTTGTGGGTGAGCTGACGCTTCATGGGGAGCTGGTCAAGCTTCCTGAAGAGCCGTCGTGTTACGGGCTGGATCTGTTCGCCGCCGAGCCGGGGTCCGTGTCCGAGGAGGCGTTGCGGAAGCTCGCGGGTTGGCCGGTGTAGGCGGTATCGACTCTCAAGCGTAGGCGCGGAGGCTCTCAGGCGTAGGGGAAGCCGCCAGAGGGGCCTTGCTGCAGCGGGCACGAAGGAAGGTGCCTGGTGCCTGAGTGAGCGGCGCCGGCACCCCCTGGATGAGCGGGGGTGTGGGGGCGCGGGCGAGAAATTCAGGCGGCCGGTAGAGGGCCGACGGCGACGATGGAGGCGTTGGGGTCGGCGAGGGCGACGGTGAGGATAGGGGTGCCGGATGAGCGGGGTTGGCGAGGGCGGCGGTCGGGCCGGCGGTGGTGGTGCGGTCGGCGGTCGTGGTGCGGCTGGCGGTGGCCGGTGCGGCGGCATGCGGGTGGTAATGCCGGTGCGCTGATGGTGGTGCGGTGGCGATGCGGATGGCAATGGCGGTGCGCAGGTGGTGGCGGTGGGAAGGGCCGTGCCGGTGATGGCGGTGGGAACGGCCGTGCCGGTGGTGGTGATGCTGTGCCGGAGCGGGTGCGGGGTCGGCGAAGGCGACGGCGGTGGTAACGCGGTGCGGATGGTGGTGGCGGTGCGGTGATGCGGCGCCGGTGCGCTGGTGGTCTGCGGTGATGTGGTGCCGGTGCGCTGATGGTGCGGTGGCGATGCAGGTGGTAATGGCGTGCGTGGGCGGCGGCGGTGGGAACGGCCGTGCCCATGGTGATGATGCGGTGCCGGTGCCGGTGCCGCTGCCGGAGCGGGTGCGGGTGCGGGTGGGGGTGCGGGTGTGGTGATGGTGGCGGTGGCGGTGGTAACGGCGGTGCCCGTGGTAACGGCGGTGCCGGTGGAGGCGGCGATGTGGTGATGGCGCGCTGCGGGTGCGGTGGTGGTGGTGCGGTGATGATGCAGGTGCCGGGGCCGGAGGTGGTGGCGGCGGCCTCGTGACAGACATGGCAGCCGCACCGCTACGGCCGGACGGGAAGGATGGGGACGCCGTCCAGCCGCATCAACGACCTCTGCCTAGCGGATCCCTTCCCGCCGAAGTGTGGCGGCCAGCTTCCTGGTGTGTTTGATGACCGCTTCAGTGATCTGCTCGACCTCGCCCGGCGGGAGGGCGGCGGGCATGGAGCAGCTGATCGCGTCGGTGGCGGGGATGCGGTAGTCGACCGCGACGGCCACGCACGCCACCCCCAGCGTCCCCTGCTCCCTCTCGTACGACCATCCTCGGGTACGGACCTGGTCGAGCTCGCCGGTCAGCTTGGCCAGGTCGGTGATCGTGTGGTCGGTGAGCGGGGTCAGCGGCGAGGGCAGCAGGGCGATGACCTCGTCGTCGGTGAGCTGGGCGAGCAGGACCTGGCCGAGCGCGGTGACGTGGGCGGGCAGCCGTCGGCCGACGCGGGGGATGATGTGGTCGGCCTCGCGTGACTCCCTGGTGGCCAGATAGAGGACGTGGGCGCCGTCGCGGCGGGCGAAGTGCACGGTCTGCCCGATCTCGTCCCGGAGGTCTTCCAGGCAGTCCTGGGCGAAGGGGAGCGCGGGGTCCTTGTCGAGGTACGCGGTGCCGGTCAGCAACGCGTGCGGCCCGATGCCGAACGCCGACCGGGCGGAGTCGGTCTCCACCCAGTTGAGCTCGACCAGTGTGCGCATGAGGGCGTGCAGGCTGCTGCGGGGAAAGCCGGTCCGTTGCTGGAGCTCCGAGAGGG
The DNA here is from genome assembly GCF_012034275.1 of Nonomuraea composti. Classification (NCBI taxonomy): domain Bacteria; kingdom Bacillati; phylum Actinomycetota; class Actinomycetes; order Streptosporangiales; family Streptosporangiaceae; genus Nonomuraea; species Nonomuraea composti. The sequence goes on from NZ_JAATEP010000051.1 coordinate 71,441, forward strand.
TGAGGTGGTCGTGCGACTCGGCGAGCGTCTCCAGGATGCGTACGGTCCGCTCCGCGGACTTGACCAGCGGGGGCTGCTCCATGCTCATCCCATCTAGTAATCCTTCGGCGGCTTCAAAGATCCAGGATATGGGATACCGTCCAGATACGTGGACGACTAACCCTTGACCGCACCGCTGGTCAGACCGCGCATGAACTGCCGCTGGAACGCCAGGAACGCGATGATCGACGGCAGCAGCGCCAGCAGCGAGGCCGCCAGCAGCACGCCGATGCCGACCTCCTCGTCCGACCGCAGCGAGCGTAGCGCGATGGGCAGCGTCCACATGTCCGACTCCGGCGCGACGATCAGCGGGAGCAGGTACTGGTCCCAGATCATCGTGAAGCCGAAGACGCCGATCACGCCGAGGGCCGGGCGGCACAGCGGCACGATGATGGTGGCGAAGATGCGCAGCTCGCCGGCCCCGTCGATGCGGGCCGCCTCCTCCAGCTCGACCGGCACCTCCTTCATGAACTCCGTCATCACGAGGATCGAGAAGCCCCAGGCTCCGACGGGCAGGATCATGCCGGCGTACGTGCCGATGAGGTTGAGGTGCAGCAGCGGCAGGTCGGCGAGGACGAGGGAGAGGGGGATCGCGATGATCTCCTCGGGGAGCATCATCGTGGTGAGCATGAGCAGCAGCACGAACGTCATGCCGCGGAACTTCTTGCGGGCCAGCGAGTACGCCGCGAAGACGCTCACCAGCACCTGCAGGAGCAGGCCGAAGCCCACGACGATGAAGGAGTTGAGGAGGTAGAGGTAGACGTTCTTGTCCTTGGCCTGGACGAAGTTCTCGAGGGTGAACTCGTCCGGCCAGAGGGAGAAGGAGGTGGGGTCGAGGGTCTTGTTGAAGGCGCTGATGAGCAGGCCGATCAACGGGCCGGTGAAGACGACCACCATGAGGGTATAAATGATGATCTTTCCGGTGGTCGCCACCGGGCCGCGGCGTGACTCCAGGCCCAGGGCGCTGTCGAACCTCATGATGCCTGCCTCCTCCGCATCACCTGCACGATCACCGTGAGCACCAGCGTGGCCAGGAACAACACGATGCCGCCCGCCGAGGCGACCCCCAGCTCGTTCTTCTGGAACCCGAGCTTGTAGATCAGGGTCATCAGCACCTCGGACGACCCGTTGGGCCCGCCGTTCGTGAGCACGTACACCTCGACGAACACCCGCAGGCCCCGGATGGCGGCCAGCGTGAACAGGATCCAGAACACGGGCCGCAGCGCGGGCAGCGTGATGTGCCGCAGCCGCCGCCAGGTCGAGGCGCCGTCCACGGCGGCGGCCTCGTACAGGGAGCGGTCGACGCCGACCAGCCCGGCCAGGAAGATCATCATGTCGTACGGCGTCCCGCGCCAGATGCTCATCAGCATGATCGACCACAGCGAGGAGTGCTCGCTGGCCAGCCACGGCTGCGCGTCGATGCCGAGCCAGCCGATGACGATGTTGAGCATGCCGCTGTCGGCGGGGTGGAACATGATCCGCCACACCTCGGCCACCGCCGCCATGGTGGTGACGACGGGCAGGAAGGCCGCGGTCCTGACGAACCACAGGTAGCGGGCGGGGCCCTCGATGAGCAGGGCCAGGACGAGGCCGAGCACGATGGAGCCGATGGTGGTGCCCAGGGCCAGGACGACACTGTGCCAGATGGCGGCCCCGAACTCGGAGTCGGAGATGATCGTCTGGTAGTTCTGGAGACCGACCCACTCGTCACCGAGGAACGTCTGGACCTTGAACAGGCTCTTCCACAACCCCACGAACATGGGGATGAACTTGAAGTACAGGAAGAGCAGCAGCGCGGGCGCCAGGAACAGCCAGGCGATCAGCGGCCCCCGCCACCGCACCGAGCGCGGTGGGTGGCCGGGGGTCGCCGTCCGGCGGGGCGCCGGGGCGAGGGTGGAGGTCATGACGCTTTCTGGCTCTGCAGTTCCTGGGTGAGCTTGGTGTTGAGCTCATCCATCGCCGTCTTGACGTCGGCGGTGCAGTCGGCCCAGACCGCGTTGATGGTGTCGGCGGAGGTCTGGCGGATCGGCGCCCAGTTGGGCACGGGCGGGGCGTAGACGGCGTGCGCGTACGACTCCTGGAACACCTTCCAGCGCGGGTCCTGCCGCTCGGCCGCCATGTCCACCGTGGTGTTCACGGGCAGGCGGACGATGGCGCCGTTGGCGTCCTTGTTCATGCCGATCTTCTGGCCGTCCGGCGAGATGGCGAACTCGGCGAACTTCTTCTGCGCGTCCTTGTTCTGGGAGCCGGCCATGAGGTAGACGTTCTCGCCCTCGCCGAGGGTGCCGGGGCCGCCGGACGGGCCCTTCGGCACGGGCAGCACCTCGATCTTGTCGGAGCCGATGCTGTTGACGAAGCGGGCCAGCACGTACGGGCCGACCAGGTAGATGCCGCCCTGCCCCTTCTCGAACACCTCGTGCGTGACGGTGGTGTCGTTGCTGACGGCGCCGGGGTTGACGGTCTTGGTCTTGCAGAACTGGTCCTGGAGGTACTGCACGGCCTCGACGGTCTTGGGGTCGTTGACGGTGGCGGCGTACTTGCCGTTGCCGGTGGCCTTGATGAAGTCGCCGCCGTTGGCGTAGATGAGCGAGGAGGCGTACCAGGAGGCGTAGCCGCGCTTGGTGCCGGCGGGGGCGACGAAGCCGGCGGTGTCCTTCTTCCCGTTGCCGTCGGGGTCCTGCTCGGTGAACGCGACGGCCAGTTTCTGCAGATCCTCCCAGGTGGTGGGGGGCTCCATCTTGACTTTCTCGCGCCAGTCCTTGCGCACGATCAGCGCGAACGCCTGGGCGGAGAACGGGGCGGCGTAGTACTTGCCGTCGCCGCCCGCGGCGGCCTTCCACGCGGTCTCGGCGAGCTGGTCGCCGCCCTTCAGCGAGGCCTTGTCGACTTCCTGCAGCCAGCCCTGGGTGTGCATGTTGCCGAGCTGGGCGGTGTCGTTGATGACGATGTCGGGCAGTTGTCTCTGCGCCGCCTGCTGATTGAGTTTGGTCTCGAAGTCGTCGAAAAGGGCCACGACTTTCGTTTTCACGCCGCTGGCCTTGGTAAAGGCGTCAGCGAGCTTCTTGGCGGTCTTGGCGGAGTCGGAATCGGGCGCCTGCCTGATCCAGATCTCCAGAGTGTTGTCCGAACCTGATGATCCACCGGAACCGCAGCCTGTCAGTCCAACGGCCAGAGTCGCGGTGATCGCGACTCCCAGCAGACGACGTGACATCAGACCGCCTCCTGTTCACATACATGGACGTGAGTCGAAGACTTGGATGTGTGCCTGCGAACGTAACCAGTGGCGTGGCTCACGGTCAATATTCAAGTATGTGAAAGTCGCCCAGATTCGTGTACACCATGGAGGCATGCGCATTCTCATGACAGGGGCCTCTGGAAAAGTCGGGACGCTGCTGCGCCCGCGTCTCGCGCAGGAGGGCCGTACGCTGCGCCTTTCCGACATCCACCCGGTCGAGCCGGGGCCGGGCGAGGAGTGGGTGACGGCCGACCTGGCCGACGCCGGCGCCATGGCCGAGGCGACGAAGGGCGTGGACGCCGTGCTGCACCTGGGCGGCCAGAGCCGCGAGCATCCCTGGGACGACATCGTGCACGCCAACATCAACGGCACCCAGGTGCTGCTGGAGGCCGCGCGCAAGGAAGGCGTCCGGCACCTCGTGCTGATGGGCAGCCACCACGCGGCCGGCTTTCACACCCGCCCCGAGGACGGCTCCGACCTGCCCGACTACGCCTTCCCCCGCCCCGACACCTTCTACGGCGTCAGCAAGGTCGTCATGGAGGCGCTCGGCAGCCTCTACCACGACCGGTTCGGCATGAACATCACCGTGATCAGGCTCGGCACCTGCAACGAGGGGCCGGCCGACACGCGCGGGCTGGCCACCTGGATCTCCGCCGACGACCTGACCAGCATGGTCGAGGCCGGGCTGAGCGCCACCGGCTACCACGTCGTGTGGGGCGTGTCGGACAGCCCGCGCCGGTGGTGGTCGCTGGAGGAGGCCAAGGCCATCGGGTACGTCTCGCGCGACTCCTCCGAGCCGTTCGCCGCCGCGCTCATCGCCGAGCAGGGCGAGCCGGACCTGTCGGAGCCGCTGCACGACCGCGCGGGCGGCGTCTTCACGCTCAACGAACTGGGCGGGAAGTGGTGAGCTGAGGGCCGCCCCGACCTGAGGGCTGCCCCGACCTGAGGGCCACCCCGACCTGAGGCCCGCCCCGAGCTGAGGGCCGTACGCTGCGGAAACAGCGGCGCGGCGTAGCAACCGGTTGCAAGAACCTTGACGACACCACCCCTAAAGGTCAAGGTTTAGTCTGGCAACCGTTTGCAAGGGAGGCGGCCATGGCGGCGACGATCAAGGACGTGGCGCGCGCCTGCGGCGTCCACGTGTCGACCGTGTCCCGTACCTTCTCCGCGCCGCACCTGGTCAATCCTGCCACCAGGAGCCGGGTGCTGGCCGCCGCCGACGACCTCGGCTACCGGCCCAACCGCGCGGCCAGGGCACTGACGACCGGGCGCACGTTCAACATGGGCCTGATCGTGGCCGACATCTCCAACCCGTTCTTCCCGCCCTTGATCAAGGCCGCGCAGTCGCAGGCCAGGGGGCGGGACTACCACGTGTTCGTGGCCGACACCGACGAGGACCCGCGGGTGGAGGAGGAGCTGATCAGGACGCTCACCAAGCAGGTGGACGGCGTTCTGCTGTGCAGCCCGCGCCTGTCGAACAAGATGATCGAGCGCCTGGCGGAGGACGTGCCGTTCGTGGTGGTCAACCGGCGCATCAAGGGCATGCCGGCCGTGCTCATGAACGTCGCTCAGGGCGCCAGGCTCGCCCTCGACCACCTGGCCGGGCTCGGCCATCGCCGCATCGCGCTCGTGTCGGGGCCGATCGGCTCGTGGACGAGCAACGAGATGCAGGGCGTGGCCGCCGAGGCGGCCGGCCTCGACCTGGTCTTCTTCGGCCCCAACCAGCCGACGGAGGCCGGCGGCCTGGCCGTGGCGCCCGAGGTGGCCGCGTGCGGCGCTACGGCGGTGCTCGCCTACAACGATCTCGTCGCGCTCGGCCTCATCGAGGGGCTGGCGGCGATGGAGATCGGGGTACCGGACCAGATAAGTGTGATCGGGTTCGACGACATCCTGCCGGGCCGGCTCAACCGGCCCAAGCTGACCACGGTTGCCATGCCGGCCGTGCAAGCTGGCAGGATGGCCGTCGATCTGCTGCTGCAGTCGGGAGGCGAGGGCGCGACCGTGACCCTCGACACCGCCCTCATTGTCCGCGAGTCCACGGGAAGGGCCCAAACATGATCTTCGGAACGCTGCCATCGGGCCAGCAGGTCGAGAGCGTGGAGCTGTCGTCAGGACGGCTGCGCGCCGAGGTGCTCAGCTACGGCGCCATCATCCGCACGCTGGAGGTGTCCGGGGTCAACGTCGTGCTCGGGCTGGACACGCTCGACGACTACCGCACCCGCAGCCGCTACTTCGGCGCCGTCGTCGGCAGGTACGGCAACCGCATCGCGAACGCCCGCTTCACCCTCGACGGGGTCGAGTTCACCCTGCCGGCCAACAACGGCCCCAACTGCCTGCACGGCGGCACCGAGGGCTTCGACAGCAAGATCTGGACGATCACCGAGCGCGGCGACTCGTCGGTGACGCTGACGCTCACCAGCCCCGACGGCGACCAGGGCTTCCCCGGCACGCTGACGGCCTCGGTCACGTACACGCTGGCCGACGACGCCCTGCGCATCGACTATGCCATGGAGAGCGACGCGCCGACGGTGGTCAACCTGACCAACCACTCCTACTTCAACCTCAAGGGCGGCGGCGACGTGCTCGACCACGTCGTCCAGATGGACGCCGGGCACTACCTGCCGGTGGACGACGACAAGATTCCCACGGGCGAGGCGGCGCCGGTCAAGGGCACGCCGTTCGACTTCACCGAGCCGCACGCGGTGGGCGAGCGTTACGACGGCGCCTACGACCACTGCTTCGTGCTGGACGGCGGCGCGGTCAAGGTGACGGCCGGCGACCTGACGATGGAGGTCACGACCACGGAGCCGGGCGTGCAGTTCTACGCCGGCGGCATGCTCGACGGGGAGGCGACGCCGTACGGGCCGTTCGCGGGGCTGTGCCTGGAGACGCAGCACTACCCCGACTCGCCGAACCAGCCGCAGTTCCCCTCGACGGTGCTGCGCCCCGGTGAGCGGCGCACCTCCACGACCACGTACCGGTTCATCTGACCTTCCGCAGGGCGGCGTTGGCCTTGATCACCAGCAGGGCCACGTCGTCCTGCGACGGCTCCTTGGCGAAGGTGTCGACCGCGTGCCGCACCCGTTCGGCCACGGCGTGGGCGCTCAGCCCCGTGCAGCCGGACAGCAGCTCCGCGAGCCCGTCGCCGTCGTCGAGCAGCCGGTCGCCGTTGCGCCGCTCGGTCACGCCGTCGGTGACGCACAGCAGCACCTCCTCCGGCGCGAGCTCGAACGACTCCACGTAGAAGCGGGCGCCGGACTCGATGCCGAGCAGCAGCTGCGGCGTGGCCACGGGCCTGACCACGCCGTCGGGGCGCAGCAGCAGGGGCGGCGGGTGGCCGGCCGAGGCGATCGTGCACAGCGCGCCGCCCTGCGGGAGCGGGGTCAGCTCCCCGCACAGCAGGCTGAGGAACCTGCCTTCCTCGCCCTCTTCCAGCAGGGCGTGGTTGAGCCGGTCGAAGATGTCGGCCACGGTGTAGTGCTCCTTGGCGAGCAGGCGTACGGCGTGCCGGGCCAGCCCCGTGACGGCGGCGGCCTCGGGGCCGCTGCCGCACACGTCGCCCAGCGCGAAGCACCAGTGGTCGGCCACCGTGAACAGGTCGTAGAAGTCGCCGCCGACGTCGGCGCCCTCCTCGGCCGGCTCGTAGACCACGGCGGACTCCAGGCCCGGCATGGGCGCCACCCGCATGGGCAGCAGGCTGCGCTGCAGCACCCGCGAGGTGGTGGCCTGGCGGGTGTAGAGCATGGCGGTGTGCAGGTTGAGAGCCACCAGCCGGCACAGGTCCGACAGCAGGTCGGCCAGCTCCAGCGGCAGCGTCGGCTCGGCGCGGCCGATCACCAGCGCGCCGTGCGACCTGCCCTGGGTGAGCAGCGGGAAGGCCAGCACGCTCTCCGGGCCGACCGGCCAGCTCACCTCGGTCAGCGCCGTGCGCGGGATGGAGGGCAGCGACTTGCGCAGGTCGGCGTTGTGCCGCTCCTCGCTGTGCCAGACGTGGGCGAGCCTGGTCATGCCGGCCAGGTCGGTGAGGTAGACGGCCGCCCAGGTGGCGATCTTGGGCACCACGAGCTGCGCGGTCAGCGCCGCGATCAGCTCCTCGTCGTGCACGCCCGCGAGCAGCTCGCCCGCCTCGGCCAGGAACGACAGGCGCCCCCGGTGCGCCCGCTCCTGCTCGGCCAGCCGCTCGCGCTGGACGGTCACCGCCACCTGGTCGGCGATGTGCTGCAGGCTGACCGTCAGCTCCTGGTCGAAGCGGCAGGGACGGCCGTCGGTGACCACGAGGAAGCCGACCACCTCGCCGCCGACGAGCAGCGGCGCGCACGCCAGGGACCTGGCCCGCAGCTGCTGGGCCAGCTCGACGTCGCCGGCCAGCAGGTCCTCGATCATCGTGGGCGATTTCCTGTCGGCGCCGAACACGCCGGTGGCCAGCACCCCCACCAGCCCCGCCGTGGCGCCGACGCCCGCCGCCACGCCGAACCGGTCGCCGTCCTCGGTGCCGAGCAGCACGTACGCGGCGTCGCCCCCGCTGGACACCTGGACGATCTGGGCGATCGTGGCCAGCAGCTCCGTGAACGGCATGTCCCGGTCGAGCAGGTCCTTGATGCGCCGGCCCGCCTCCCTGCGCAGCGGCGCCGACGGCGGCGTCAGCACGAAGCGGTGCTCGCTGGCGACGATCATCCAGATCGCCCGGCGTTCGCCGGCGTGCCCGCGGGCACGCAGCTGGGAGACGTAGACGGGGACGAGCGTGCCGTCGCGGTGCCGCATCCTGGCCTCGCCCCGCCAGCGGCCCAGGCCGAGCGTGTCGGTCAGCGACAGCGCGTACGGGCCGTGGCCGCGCCAGGCCACCAGCTCCTTGAGCGAGCGCCCGACGACCTGCTCGCGCGGCCAGCCGAGCAGCTCCTCCGCCTCGGGGTTCCACGACTCGACCACCCCGTCGAGGTCGCAGATCACCACGCCGAGGTGCAGGGTCTCCAGGGGCGGCGCGACGGGGCCGGGCACCAGGCAGGGCGGGCACGACACGTGGTCCTGCATGTCGCAGCCCTCGCCGAGCTCCATGCGGATCCACACGCGCTTGCTCGTCTTGGTGTAGGTGACGCCCCAGGCGTCGGCCAGCATCCCGGCCAGCGCCAGCCCGCGGCCGGAGGTGGCCAGCGCGCCGTCTTCCGCCGGAGCGGGCTCGCCGGCCGGCAGGGTGCGCGAGGGATGGTGGTCCTCGACCTCGATCTCGAGTTTCGGCGGGCTGGCATCGACGTCCAGGCGGCAGGTCAGCTCGACGCCGGTGCCCGCGTGCACCACGGCGTTCGTGACGAGTTCGCTGGTCAACAGTACGGCGTCCTCGGTGAGATGGCTCAGGCGCCATTCGCCGAGCACCTGGCGGACGAACTTGCGCGCGTGCGCCGGTGCATGGGGAGTGCCGTCGAAGGCCGTGCTCGACACCCTGGTCGTGTCCACTCTGCGTCCTAGAACATCACTCGATGTGGCAGTTCGGTCACTCTCAGAGTGGCAGACTGATGCCGTTGATACCTCCAGTTGTGAAGAAGGCCGCCATGGTCGCGCAGTTGGACACCCCGTACACCCCTGGATCGCTCCACCCCGCGGAGCTCCGCCCGCTGCTCGTGGCCCTGCAGGGGTTGCGTGACGGCAACTTCCGCAGCCGGCTCGACCCGCCCGACGATCCGTTCCTCGCCGAGCTGGCGATCACGTTCAACCAGGTCGTCGACCGCAACGAGCACCTGTCGAACGAGCTGACCCGGCTGCGCACCGAGGTGGCCAGGCGGGGGCGGCTCGACGAGCGGCTCAGCCCCAGCCCCGGCACGGGGAGCTGGGCGGTCAACGTCGCGGCCGTCAACACCCTCATCGACGCGCTCGTGATCCCGGCGGCCAAGGCCACGAGGGTGCTCAACGCGGTCGCCGACGGCGACCTGTCGAAGCGGGTGGACCTCCAGGAGGACGACCGGCCGCTGCGCGGGGGGCTGCGCCTCATGGGCAAGGCGGTCAACCGGATGGTGGACCAGCTCGCGCTGTTCTCCGGCGAGGTGACGAGGGTGGCGCGCGAGGTCGGCACCGAGGGGCGGCTCGGCGGCCGGGCGAAGGTGCAGGGCATGTCGGGGAGCTGGCGCGACGTGACGGAGGCGGTCAACGCCATGGCCGCCCGGCTGACCGCGCAGGTGCGCGACATCGCGGTCGTCACCACGGCCGTGGCCAGGGGCGACCTGACCCGGCAGGTGACGGTGGAGGCCACTGGCGAGCTGCTGGAGCTGAAGCTGACCGTCAACACGATGGTGGACCAGCTCTCGTCGTTCGCCAGTGAGGTGACCAGGGTGGCGCGCGAGGTCGGCACCGAGGGCCAGCTCGGCGGCCGGGCCGAGGTCAAGGGCGTGCTGGGCACGTGGAAGGACCTCACCGACAACGTCAACTTCATGGCCTCCAACCTCACCACCCAGGTCCGCTCGATCGCGCAGGTGACGACGGCGGTGGCCAACGGCGACCTGTCGAAGAAGATCACGGTCGACGCGCGCGGCGAGATCCTGCAGCTCAAAGACACGATCAACACGATGGTGGGCCAGTTGTCGGCGTTCGCCGACGAGGTGACGCGGGTGGCCCGCGAGGTGGGCACGGAGGGGCGGCTGGGCGGCCAGGCGCAGGTGCGCGGGGTGTCGGGGGTGTGGAAGGACCTGACCGACAACGTCAACTTCATGGCCTCCAACCTCACCGAGCAGGTACGCGACATCGCCCAGGTCGCCACCGCCGTCGCCCAGGGAGACCTCAGCCGCAAGATCAGCGTGGACGTCAAGGGCGAGATCCTGCAGCTCAAGGACACCGTCAACACGATGGTGGGCCAGCTGTCGGCG
>NZ_JAATEP010000052.1:0-80787 GCF_012034275.1 Nonomuraea composti
CACCTCGTCCTGGGGCGCCGTCAGGGTAGCCAGCAGATCGCGACCACTCGACTTCCTGTAGATAAAGATCATCATGACTGGCTCCGGAGCGTATGCGCCGTAGCGATCGAACGACTAATTTCAGGGAGCCCTAGACTCTACGAGCCGAATGCGGAGCTGGAACCTCGAGACGAATACTTTATGCTTGACGTTGGCAGCATACCCGAGCAGCCGGTAGCGCAAGGAAAATCCGGATCGGATTCGTCTGCAGATGACGGCAATCCTGATCGAGCTGCCGCCCTGATCCGATCTCTGCGTGATATTTCTATCTTGAACGTCATGAGCGCTCAAGATCTTCCCAGCTTCAAACCCATGCTGTTCTATTCAATCTCGTGGCAGCAGAACAACGATACGTGGATCCATTTCATCCGCAAAGCCAACCCGAGAGTGGCTTTCAAGGCCGGCAATCGCTGGTTTCAGTATTCCGGAACATTGCGCGAGATCGCAGAGCCTTCGATGGTTCTTGATGATGTTGTTGATGTGATTCTTACCAAGGATCACATGGCTGCATTCCACGGTACACATCTGAAGAACCTCCTCACAGACGTCCGCATCGTGATGCAAAATGTTCCTCAGTATGTAGAAACCATAGTCAAGGCACTCAAGGCATCAGATATCGGCATAACCGAAAACGCACAGGCTGCGCTACAGGCTGCGGCAGGCAGGCTTTACTCATTCGCAACAAGATTGTTCCACCTTCAAGATCGCCTCACACAGATCCAGCCTGACCCTGCCCACTTCGCCAAGGTACTGGGAACGCATGACATCGAAGTCTCAGCGTTCATCAACAGCGACGGCCTTATCGACTTCGATGAGAGACAAGCAGGTCTCTTCATCGATGTGATCGATGGTCGTCTATTCCGAGACGACTGGACTGGAGAGGAAAGGCGCGCTGATCGATTCTCCAAGAGGTCCCTCGTATCGGACGAAGGGCCTAAGTAGAAGCCTTCTGCCGGAGCTGTCAGTCAGGTCGACATCGTATAAGTGATGGACGGGTTTGCCCACATCGAACTAAACGACCCCGCGATCGGTGCCGTCAGGTGTGTGTCAACGGCGTGGTCTACGTCGGCACGATCAACAACGACCTACAGCCCCTGGCCACCGACACTGGCGAAGCCTAAGAGCTGATCGGAAGTTCGCGGGCACGGGTGCGAGCCCGGGCGCGGAGACTACTCAAGTATGGATGAAAAGCGTGATGGCGATTCTGATCCAAGTTGAGGGGAAGATCCAGCCGAGCTATCAGCTCAGACTCTCCCATCCAGGGCTCGTCATGACAGACCCAACACACGCGGGCGTACTCTGCCATCCAGTCCGTTAGTTCCTTCTCACCGGCCCGGCCAAAGGTGAACCGCTTCCCGCTGCCTACCCGCCGGAGATCAAGCCCGAGCAGGCAACCGAGGCTAAGGCGGAGAGTGGAGCCCTCAGCGTTGCCCCGGAAGTGATACCGCACCCTGCTCCGGAGATTCTGCTTGCTGGGTCGGGTTAGCATGCGGCGGGGAGCGATCCCTACGTAGAGAAGACGGTCGGCGGGTAGGCTTGGATGCGGAGGCCGGGTGAAGTACCACCCATAGATACCCCCAGTGTTCGGCACGGGGCTTGGGCGAGTAAGCACATCGGCCGCTTCCCACAACTTGGCCGGGTTGAGCAGCTCGGGGGTGTCCATCCTGGCCCTCCATTCTCGTCCCATTCTTGTCCGTGCCGGAAGGCTAAAGCACGCCACCGACAATGTGGATGAAGGGGCTTCAGCGGGAATCGGGCAAGTTCGGACTCTGCCGGATCGCTCATATCTGCGTCTCCAGCAGCCCCGCAAGAAACTTTTGCGTCGCGGGATCGACCGAGTACACCGCAGTGCCCAGCATGCCTCGGGTCAGCAGCACCTTGTAGGTGTTGCGGATCAACTGGTCCGCCTGTTCGTCGCTGACTCCCCTCCGCATCAGCGCCGGGTCCTTGCTGGCGCTGCGGACAGTGACCAGCCTGCCGTCGCGGTAGACGAGGTCAGGGCCGAAGATCACGCCGTTCCAGTCGTACTCGAAGCCCTGGGCGGTGTAGACGCATCCCACCTGCTCGAAACCACCAGGTGCCGAGGCCCACAAAGCGCTGGCGGGCGCGTTGCCGACGGCCCTGTCGCCCTTGACGTTCCACGGTCGCGCCCAGTCACCGATTCGCACGTCTGCGACCAGGCTGTCATCCGCGTTCGGGCTGCTCCAGGGCCAGCAGAACCCGGCCGTCAGCCGTGACGAGTATCCCGCCTGCAGCTGGCCTCGCAGCATGGCCTCCAACTCGTACGGAGACTCGGCAAGGGAGACGGCGAAGTGGTCGTCCCCCTTCCACACCTCTGGTGAGCCGCCGTTCAAGCCCAGCAGGCGCAGCACCCACTCCTCGTACTTGCGGCTCCCGCCGCAGCGGAACTGTGCGTCCAGGTCGACCTGGTGCACAGCGAGGCCGAGCGATTCGGCGTACGTGGTGATGTCGGCGACACGCCCCATCTCGCCCGGTCGTACCACCTGATGCTCGTCCAGTAGGAAGACCGGCACTCTTGCTGCGTTGATCAGCTCATCCAACTGTGGCCGGCCCGTTCGCTGGTCCGCCCTGGTGAACCTGTTGGCCGAGGTCTCGCGGATTCGGTGGGCTTCGTCGCAGATCAGGACATCCAGCTCATTGGGCTTGGCGGTCATGAAGTTGTTGAAGTACTTGAACATCCCCTTCAGCCGGGTCGAGCCCTTGGCGACGACGCGCCTCATCGTCTCGGTGAAGGAGCGCGAACCTGTGGCATGCAGGGCCGAGTATCCACGGTCGGAGAGCTCGCCCAGCAGGGAGAGTGCGATGACGCTCTTCCCGGAGCCAGGGCCGCCGGTGATGATTACTACCTGCTTCGAATTGCTCGCTCGAGCCTTCTCCACCGCGTGGAGGACCATCTCGTAGGCCAGCCGCTGTTCAGCCAGCAGGACGAACTGATCGCGATTCTTGATCTCACCGGCAGCGACCTTGAGCAGTTGCTTGGACGGCCGGATGGAACTGGACAGCAGCCGGTCGGCCGCGGCAGCCCCGGGCTCAGGCGCGAACTGCGAAGTGAGGTAGTCGACGAACTGACCGCGGCGGGTCTTGCTGAAGAGCCGGGTGCGCTCGTCCTCGACGTGGTCATAGAGATCGTGGATGTCCGGGTCACTGGCGTTGTGCAGGTAGGCCACACCGCGCACCGCGTTCCGGTGCTGCTCCAGGGCACCGACGAAGTCAGCCAGGTATTCGCAGTAGCTTCGCACTTGCACGACTGGGTGAAGCTTAGGGCGCGGGCCCATGCCGGACACCAGGACAAGCTCAGTGTCGTCCTCGTACAGTTCGGCCTGGCTCCACTGCTTGAGCTCGACGATCAGGTAGGAGTCGGCTCCCGTACGCCGGTCGCGGCCGGCGAGGATGACGTCCGCCCGCTTGCTGGTTAACGGAAGTTGGTACTCGATGAGCATCTCGACGCCACCGAGCCCGGCTTCGACCAGGTCTCGGGCCAAGATCGGGATGCTGCGGTCCCAGGACCTGCGTTCGCTCTTCCCCGGATTGATGCCTTGGGTGGCGCGCAGGTTCTCCGCGATCACATCGCTAAGGACGCGTTCGGGCACTGACTCAGACACCAACTGGACAAGGCTTTCCGCCGAGTGCCGGAAAACGGCCACGGATGTACCCCCAGGCAGCACGAAAGACTCGTGCGGTATGGGGGCGTGTCCGCTAGCGCAGCGGAAGCCCGTCGGGCCGCATCACCGATACGTCAGAGATTACCTGGATCTTGCCTCGATCCGATCCCGATGAGCCAACGAAGGCCTCCACCGGAGCGTGCGACAAATCTCTCTACCGTCGGAGGCGCCATATCACCTAACGCGGGGGCGACGATTCGGAAGGGACTGTCCGAGGTGCGCTGCGGAGCACAGAACGGGCTGTCGCCCACGAAGTATCCACGCCTAAAGTGGTCATCGTGCAGCGCTTTGCCCTCTTTGACCTCGACAGGACGCTCATTGATCTCGAGCACGCGTTCTTGCGGTGGGCGGAGGAGTTCGCGGAGCACCATCGCTTGAAGCCTGAAGACGTCGCCTGGCTCGTCTCCCTGGACCAGGGCGTACACCCCCATCGGGAGGTGTTCTTCAACGAGGTGCGCGCGCACTTTGCCCTGGCGGAATCAGTCGAGGAACTCTGGGCCGGCTACCGGAAGCGGATGCCGTACCTGGTGCAGTGTTACCCAGGCGTCCTGTCGGGATTGGGAGAGCTGCGGACCGCGGGGTGGCGCGTCGGGATCGTCACCAATGGCATGGCGGACAACCAACTCGGCAAGCTCCGCCGAACCGGCCTGGCTGAGGTGGTCGACGGTTATGCCGTGTCAGGGGTTGAGGGTGTTCGGAAGCCGGATGCTCGTCTCTTCCAAATCGCCGCTCAGCGGTGCGGAGCCAGTCTCGCCGAGGGCGGTTGGATGGTGGGTGACAACCTCGTCGCGGACATCGCAGGCGGTCAGGCTGCGGGCCTGCGCGGGATCTGGGTCGATCGAGGGACGTGGCCAGGGCACGACCATCGGGCCGATCACGTGGTGGCCGATGCGGCCGAGGCCATTGCCCTCATGCGTGATACGCACCAGCCGGAATAAATGTTGACCTTATGCCGTATGAGCAGTTCGGCTCGACGGCGCTACGGCAGCCCTTTATCGTCACATTGATCCCATAGATAGCCGTCCTCAAGATCCAAGGATCCAGGATGATGGCGACCCAGGAACAAATCGCTGCCGCCCGGCGCACGATCGAGCAGGTACGCGACCAGCATGCCAACGACGTGCGCAAGCTCATCAGCTTGCTCCAAGACGGCGCGATGAAGGGCAAGGCCGCCGACAGACTGCTCAAGGACTGCCAGGCGTGGGAAGCAGCCTATCGAGGCGTCTTCAACCGAGCTCTGGCACTGGTCGAGTCCGCACGTCCCGATCCTGCCAAGCCGACAGACCCCTTGGGGCTGTGGCCACCACCCCTGAACCTGCCGGGAAAGGCCGGCGGATGAGCCCTGCCCCGAACCGGATCGGCATCGACCCCGCGCTGATGACCCAACTGATCAGCGAGATCAAGCGCCTGGAACGGTCGTGGCCGGACGCGGACGCGCAGATCGGCAGAGCGTTGACCTCGATCGGCACCAGCATGTCCGGGCCGGGCACGCTCAGGGACGTTGCCTCCCAGATCTCCCAGCACGTCCCCGATCTTCAGCGCCGCCTGGACCTCATCGTCTCCACCCAGAAGATCGGACTCGACAAGGGCGTCGTCTGGGCGGACGAGACGCTTTGGGTCTCCAATTCGCCGGCAAGCGGCGCCGCGGCGGCCAAGACCGTCGCCGACCAGCTTCGCAAGGCGGTCAAGGACGTCGCCGAGGGCCGGGGAACGCTCTCCAAGGAGACCTTGGAACTGCTGGAGAAGCACCAGCACGACCCCTACTTCGCGGTCGCCCTGGCCAAGGAGATACCGCCGAAGGAGTTGAAGGCGCTCCTGGAGCGCTTCTACTTGGCGGACCGAGGATCCCTGAAGGACGACTGGGCTGCGCCGTCATCCTCCTCCGTGATGGACCGTCTGGCGCGAGCCCTCAGCGTCACGTTGGGAACGGCCTCGCGCGGCGTCGGTGAGATGAAGCTCCCCAAGGCATATATCGACGAGCTGATCGCGACCGACGACGATCCGATGAGCGGCCGCATGGTCGATGAACTCCTGCGCTACGGCACCTTCGATGACGCGTTCCTGCGCGAGATCGCCAACAAGGTCTTCGACAACGCGCAGAAGCCGTCATCCCAGCAGCAGGACATCATCAAGTTCGGGCCTGGCCTCGCAGCCGCCCTGGCGAACAACGCCCGAGTCGCTCAAGACTTCTTCACCGACCCCGCCCGCAAGCCTCTGTCCTTCCTGATGCGGGACAACTTCTGGGGTAGCGGCAATGGTGAGCTCGGCCGGGCCATCGAAGCGGCCACCACACGATTCCGCGACCACGGCCAGCCTCCCGGCACTTCCCGAGGGTACAAGTCGGCCTTGATAGCGTCCTGGGCTGCTCACTTCTGGTCAGATCCGCGAGCGCAGGCCAACCTTCCCGATACCAAGCAGAACGCTGCCCGCGTCTTCTCTGCCTACATGGGCGACGTTCACCGAGCGGCTATCTCTGATTTCCCGGAACCGATGGGCGTGAATCCGCAGCCCGACTCTGACCCGAACCTCCCCGGCAAGCAGCCTCACGGAGCCATGTTCGACGGCGGCGCCGTCAAGAACGTGATGACCTGGGCTTTCAAGGATCCACAAGCGCTGAAAATCGCAGTCGAGGGACACGGCGAGTACAGTACGAAGGTCCTGGACGCCCAGGGTAAGGCGATCCGCGATATGGTCAACGCCGAATTCGCGGAGTGGAAGAGCACTCATCCGGACGCTTCGAAAGAAGAGCAGGCGGCACATCGCCAGAAGATACTTACCGACAACATGAACAGCAATCCGGGAAAACTGTTCAATGCTCAGGCGAATACCCTCGGCAAGTCGCTTCACCTCATAGTCGACGCCGGAAATTTGACCAACATCCACGAGGCGGACCAGAAGGATCAGAAGAGCCAAGCTTTCAAGGATGGCGTATCAAGAACGCTCAAGCTGGTACTTACCCCAGCCGGGGACTGGGTCGTTGCCGGCTACGAGTATTTTGAAGGCCCTGTCAGCGACAGCATCAAGCACACCGAAGGCAAGGCCGCACGCAGCCAAGGAGAGGAAACGCTTCGCGAGAGCCAGCGCCTCTTCAAAGACCTCACGGCTAATGTGATGATGCGGTACGGACTGTTCGGCGACGAATCAGCAAAAGGCTCCGCACATCCTCACGCGTCCGAGAACTACGCCGAGCGGTCGGGTGGCGACTTCCTCGCCAAGGGCCAGATCATCCCTCGTGACCAGATGACGTGGCAACAGAGGATTGCCTACGACGAGTGGCTGAAGAGCTCTCCGGCCGCCGCTGTCTTTCGTGAGGTCGACCGGGCAGTCTGGGAGGGATTCCAGTTGGACGTCCCTCCATATCCGGAGGCAGAGGAATGAGAAACCGGTCGGCTACCGCGTTGTTGGCTGTCATCCTCATCTCTGCGGCAGGGTGTTCATCGCCTGTCCCAGCAGACCGCCGCCCGCTCGGCAGTGTGACGACACCGCCTGTGGAATGCGGCCTGCTCTCCAGCCAGGCCATTGGCCGAGCCATCGGATTAAGCGACTTCTACGCGAGCGGGTCAACCTCGGCGAACGACTTCTCGCATTGCGTCGTCAGCAAATCGCCGAGCATCAGAGACAAGGCGTCGATGACCGTCGAGCTACAGGATCCCTTCCCTTCGACATTGCAGAGTCTAGAGAACGGGAAGGCAAGGGACAGAGGTGTAGCCCTGCCCAGCGGCGTCGGTCCAGGCTACAGCGCGGCGATAAAAGATACGGACGGAAACATCGTGGGGGGCAAGGCCTTTGCCTGGACGCAGGACGGCACCAAGATGCTGGCCATCCAGATCGTCAAGGGAGCGCCGGGGCGGGATCATCAAGCCGATGCCATCGAGTTCGCCCGCCAGCTCCGCCCCCTTCTCCTGACCTCGACCTCGAAACAACCGCGCTAACCGTAGAGAAGGTGGCACGCCCGATTTCGGATTCGGAACTCGGGGCGGGAAGGCGGGAACAGTTCGTCACACGCCGCGATGCCCTCCAGTACCTCCGGATTCCTATCTCTGGCGCGTGCTTCGTTGTTCCGGCTCCTCTTCGGGCGCTCAGCAGGAACTACGGTCTTCATGGGCGGGGCCGGCGGCCCAGTTCGATAACGCTGGCGAGGCACGGCCGACGGCGCTGGTCGGCGGTGGGGCCTCGGCGATTGTGCCTTGCGCTTGGACGTCTTGGGGGTGGGCCTGGGCGTCGTCGAGGACAGCGCTCGGGACGATGGAGACACAGACGGCGAGGACGCGACCGAGCGCCCGGCGACGCTCGGTGTGGGCGTCGGTGTCGAAGCGGCGCTCGATCGTGACGCGGCGCCGTCCGTCACCCACGAGCCCGCCCAGAAGCTGAAGGCAAGGCAACCCAGGAGACCCGCGACAAGCACCGGCCGAGCCAGCCGACGCCGATCACGCAGCGGTGGTCGATCTGGCGGGGTCGGGGTCGAGTACCTCCGCCAGCCGAAAGGATCGGGCTCGGAACCAGGTTGCGGGCGGTCCCGGAGCGGCAGACCATACGGCGGGCGCCGGCGCGGGCGGGGCTCGTTCGGCGACGGGGTGAGGCGGTTCTGATCTTCTCGCATGATCCTCCCTATGCGCCGTCCATGCCTGCCAGGGTGCCGCAGCGTACCTACATCCAGCGGGAATGACTCGGCAAAGACAGCGGTGCAAGGCGAACCGGCCCCGCGATGAGCAGGGCCGGAAGCAGGTGAAATGTGGCTACGTGTCCAGAGCGTCGTTGATCTTGCCGTTGATCTGCTCCTGCTGGCCGTCCATGCACTTGGCATAGACCCGCAGCAGGACGTCAACGCTGTGTCCGGCCCTCTTGGCGACCTCCGGGGCCGGTACACCGGCGTTCAGCCAGAGCGACACCGCCGCATGACGAAGGTCGTACGGCCGAGCAGCCAGCGACGAGGCGACCTGCGCCGGGGAGAGGGCGAGCTTGCGGGCCCCCTGCCAGACGTAGGAGTGCGCCGAGCTGGAGTAGGTGCCGCCGGTGCCGGTGGCGAAGATCCGGCCGTCCTTGGCGGTGCCGTATTCGGCGATGTGCTCGCGGAGCATGGCGACCAGGACGGGCGGGATAGGGATCTCTCTGGTCTCCTTGTTCGCCCGGTGCTTGAGGCTGCGTGACTCGTGGGTCTGGCCGGAGTCGGTCCAGCGCTTGGTCCCCTGGGGTCGTGCGTTCTCCAGGACGATTAGGCCCCAGCCCGTCTCTGGCAGCGTGCAGTTCCTCAGCCGCAGGTCCGCTGCCTCCTCCGGCCGAAGGGCTGCGTAGTAGATGCAGGCGAACAGGGCCTTGAGCCGGGGACCGCGCTTGCGGCCTACCTTGGGCACAGCGTCGAGGAGTACCCGTGCTTGGGCGGGATTGACCACCGTGCGGGGATCGATCACCGTGACGGCCTTGGGCGCAGTCCACTTGATCTCATCCAGCGGGTTGCTGCCGAACAGCTTCTGCTCGACCGCGTGCTCCAGGAGGTGATGCAGGATGGCGCGCTTACGCCGTACCGTGTTCGCGCCCGCCGGCGAACCGGCGAAGGTGACCGAGATCGCGTCGAGAGCCACCCGAAGGACTTGCGGCTCCTTCAGCTCGGACAGCGGAAGGGACGCCCGTTCCAACCAGCCCAGAGCCACCGTTTGGGCAGCGGTCAGGTCCGCCCGCCTCTTCTCCGGGAGAAGCGCGTGGATGCGGAGCACCTCCCGCAGGTCCTCATCGGTAGGACGGTGCGGCGCCTTGCCCACCAGTGCCGGGATCAGCGTCAGGAGTGCGTAGGCGTCGGTCTCCCGGGTTCGGGCCGCCGTGGTGTTCCAGCGGCGGAGCACGTACGCCTGAGCGAACTCGAAGAACGTCGGTCCGGATGACGCACGGGCCAGCATCGACACCGGCAATCCGGTGGCGACGTCGAACTCCTCCCCCGCCTTGGCGGCCTGCCGTAGGTCGGACATGAAGGCGTTGGCCAGGCCCCTGGTCCGGAAGCTCTTCGACTTCTGCTTGCCTGCGACGCGCCAGCGAGCGATGAACGTGGGCGTGTCACGGTCGGTGCGGTGCTGGATTTCGCCGAGCTTCACGTCGTACGTGGTGTTCATGCCGCCTCCCGTCGAGAGTCGAGCCAGGCAGTGAGGTCGCTCCGCCAGATGCGGAGTTCAAGGTTGGGCAGCTGCACGCAGACCGGTGCACGGCCGAGCTCACGCCAGCGGTAGAAGGTGCGGCGGGAGACTCCGCCCAGTTCGGCGAGGACCTGGGGAACGGTCAGTAGCTCATCGCGCCTCGTCATTGGCGATCACCCGCCCCTGAAAGTGAGGTGCCGCCGATCGCAGCCGCGATGACCTGTTCTCCTATCGAGAGCCCCTGTCCGGCGTACTCCCAATGGGCGATGACCAGGACGGTGTCCTCGTCGAGCAGGGGCAGGCGACCCGTTGTGATCTCCGCTTCGCGCATGTGTTCTTCACGTGCCGCGCGGAGTTCGCCGAGGGTGGTGGAGTATTGGCGGCTCTTGGTCGAGAAGTGGCCACGGAAGCCGAGCATGTGGGCCCAGTGGACGAGCCGGAGGTCGGCCAGGCCGGGGTGTTCGCCGAGGCGCATACAGGCCCCGATCAGCATGCGGGCGTGCTGGCGGACGGGTAGGGCGTCGAGGTTGTCGAGTGGTTGGATGCGCCGGTCGAGGGTGCCGACACATTCGGCGGCTTTGGTGGCGTACTTGGCGATGTAGGCGGCGACCGCTTGTTCGGTGAGGTCGCCGTCCATGGTGATGCGCCGGACGTCGAGTTGTGTACCCCAACGGAAGGTCCGTTCCAAGGGCTTGATCTCCGCGGTGACCACGGAAGCCGCGTGCTGGGTGGCCTCCGCCAGAGCGTCAGCGGTCGCCCAGGCGGGCGGCGGCGAGGACGGGCCGTCAGGGCCGTCGAGCCGGATGACGGCGTGGAAGTGGACCACCCCACGCCTCTGGTACTCGGCGACCTTGGCGAACGCAATGCTGACGAGCCCGCGCAGGGCCTTGACGGTCAGCCCGTTGAGGCGGGCGAAGCGGCGGCGCAAGGCGAGCGTGAAGCGGCGCCACAACTCGGGGCTGATGGCGTTGAACAGGACCGAGCCGTCGTAGTCGTAGCAGTCCGGGCACAGCGGTTCCCCGAGTTGGGGATCGTCGGCGCTGTGCCGGTCGGTGCAGGACATGACCCGCCCGTGCGGGCAAGTCTCGGCGTCGCGGCGGGCGTGGCAGGGCAGGACCCTCCCGTTCTTCTTCTTCCGGACGTGGACCGCGCCGAAGGAGGGCGCGGTGAGGGTGACGAACAGACACGGGTGAGCGGCAACAGTCTCGGGCACGCCCTTGCCGCCGACGAGGCCGGCACGGACGAGCTGGTACGTGTCGGCGCGGTAGACCTCGGCGCAGGCCGGGCAGCGGGAGGCGCGGCGGGTCTTGCACGGGACACGCAGGATGCCGTTCGGTTCGGTGGTGGTGGAGTAGCGGTGGAGCAGGTGGCCGGTGGCCTGGTCGTAGTGTTCGACCTTCCCGCGCAGGTGGATGGGCTGCCGGCAGCCGCCGGTGCGCTTGATCTGGCGGGCCCAGCGGTCATAGTCGGGTTGGTTGAGCCGGTCGATCATCCCGGCTACGGCGTGAGAGTGGGCAAGGCAGGGCAAGATGGGTTCCGTCCTATCCAGTGACGCTGGTGTGGATGGCCCCCGGCCTGGCGAACGTCTTGGCGGATGTGTGGCCAGGCGGGGGGCGCTACGGCTATGCGCCGTGGTTGTCGATGCCGGTGCCGTCGCAGTCGGCGCAGGTCCGGTCGTCGTAGAGGCCGGTGCCGTTGCAGGTGCAGCAGCCGTAGTGGTGGATGTCGGTGTCCATGGTGATCAGCGGTTGTCGCGCGGGCTGATTCGGACGTAGACGCGGTACACCCGGGGGTGAGCGCGGTCCGGGTAGGCCCTGGACATCGCGGTGACGGTGAAGACCTCGCGCAGGCGGATCAGTCCGAGCGTGATCTCCGCGCGGTTTCCTTCGAGGCGGATTCGCATGGTGGTGGCTCCTAATTGGGGTCGATGCAGCCGCGGTAGCTGTCCTCGGCGTCGTGGCGGGCCTGGGCGGCGGCGAGGATCGCGACGGCGCGGTACTCGACCGGTCCGAAGGAAACGGAGGTCGCGTAGTGGGCGTACGGGGAGTCCTCGAAGTCGATCTGTGAGCCGACGCGGGCGGCGATCTGGTCGATCTCGGCGCGTAGGTCGTCGTCGTTGTCGTGGTTCGGGAAGTGGTGGAGGGTGAGGTTGGACGAGACGGGCACGTCCGGGTGTGTTTCCAGGAAGATGGCCAGGTTGAGCAGGCCGTTGATCAGGGCTCTGCGGTGGTCGTCCATGGTTCTCCTTCAGGCGGTTTCCGGTGTGGTTCGCAGGGTGCGGAGCAGGTCCGAGGCGAGTTGGTCGGACACGCCCAGGCGGGTGCGGAGGAGGTCTCCGGTGATGGGCTTGCCGTGTTTGGCGTGGTGTTCGGCGGCGACGCGGCGGGCGTAGTCGATCAGTGCCGGAGCGGGTGCGGGCCTGTCGCTCGGGTCGTCCTCGTGGGCGGGGACGAGGGCGGGGCGGTCCAATTGCGGGACGGCTTGTGTTCTGTCGGGGACGTCCGAGGACGCCGCCGTCCAGGATGGAGACGGTTGCGGGACGTCCGGGGACGGCTCGGTACGGGTTGCGGTGGCGCGGCGTTCGAGCATGGAGACCGCGACGAGGAAGGCGCCGGCCGGAGTGGCCGCGGTGATCCAGCCCCAGGCGGTCGGGGTGGCTTGTTGCAGGTTGGCGGCCAGCGAGAGGACCACGCCGCCGGTCAGGACGAGGACGGGCCAGGAGACGAGTCCGCGCCGGGCTTTGCCGATCTTCTTGTCGCGCTGGCGTTCGCGGGCGGCCATGACGCAGGTCAGGTCGATGCAGATGGCGATGGCCCAGGCCATCCAGCCTTGCTGGCCGTGCTCGGTGGCGGTGTCACGGATGTGGGTGAAGGAGCCGGCGCCCGCGATGAGGGCCAGGACCAGGACGGGGCCGGTATCGAGCAGCCAGGCGGCGAAGCGGCGCATCTCGTTCCTCCTCTCAGGCGGATCAGGCGGTCTGGGAGTCGGGCAGTTGGTGAGGTTGTGCGGCCATGACGTCGGCCCAGGAGGGGGCGCGGTCGGCGTAGGCGCGAGCGGCGTGTTCGGCGGTTTGCTCGCTGACGTAGAAGGAGCGGGCCCGGTACCACTGGCCGTCCTGACTGGCGACGATGGCGACGCCGGGTGTCTCGGCGGCGATGGCCCGGGCCGAGTCCAGCGCCGCCGGGTCGAGGTCGCCGAGGGTCATGGTGGCAGTTTCGGGATCGTTGACGCGGTGGCAGATCCGTCCGGAGCACTGCGCCCGGAGTGCTGTGACGCCGGGGCCGAGGTCGGAGCCGATCCGTTGGCCGCAGCAGAACAGGTAGATGCCGAACGCCCGGCCGAGCTGCGCCACCCGCAGGAGTGCGGTCGAGGTCTTGGCGATCTCGTCCTTTTCGGACTTGTCGGCCATCAGGTACAGCTCGGCAAGCTCGTCCACCAGGACCACGATCGGTACTGGGCGCATGGTGGGCGGGAGTTGCCAGATGTTGCGCGCGCCGGCCATCCGGCACACGCCCATCCGGTCGGTCATGAGCGCCACCAGGTCATCCAGCAGTCCGCCGCACTCGGCCCGCGTGGTGGCCAGCGCGGACAGCCGTGGCGCATACGGGGTGAACTCGACGCCGCCCTTGAGGTCGAAGCCGACCAGGGCAACCGGTTGCGGTGCGAGGCCGACGATGAGTGCGTTGGCGAGGTTGGACTTGCCGGACTGGGTGGCTCCCGCGTTGATGTAGTGCGGCACGGTGCGGAAGTCGATGACCCACGGCCCACCGGTCTCCAAGCGGCCCACGGTGACCTTGAGCAGTTCGGTAGAAGGCGGCAGGTCATGGACCTTGACCAGCGGATCGCGGATGGTGGCGGCCAGGCGTACCCGGCCGGGCTTGTCGGAGGAGACACGCACGGCGTGTACGCCCCAGGAGTGCGCCAGGCGTTCGGCGACGTCGGCGTAATCTTTGGGAATCTGCCCTTCCAGGGTGTGCAGGGTGACGCGCCAGCCGTGCCGGGTCGGCATGGGCAGCCACATGAACGGCTTGGTGTCGACCGCGACGCGCTGGAACTTCCGCTTGACGCGGACGACGCCAGTCGAGGCGACCAGGCCGGGGACGGTGGTGAACCAAAAGCGCTGCCGCTTCTTGGTGAGGTTGCAGCCAAGGGCGACTTTGCGCCAGGTGGCCCACACGCTGATGGCCGTGATCGGGAAGCCGACAACGAGCCAGAAGGAACGGTAGTGCCAGCGGTGCCAGGCCCAGAGCCCGGCCGTGAGAGCGGCCAGGACCCCGAGCACTACGTGGAGTTGGTCAGGCACTTGCGACCTCCTCCAGCGGGAGCAGGGCGGAGGCGCGGTAGGAGATGCCCCACTTTCCGGCCATCTCCCAGACGTAGCCGAGCAGGCCGACGGCGTTTACGGCGTCGCCTGTCTTGATCGGCGGCTCTCCGGCAATGCCGATCTTGACGAGTTCGATCCGGCCGAACTCGTCTTCGACCGACACGGTCACCTCGTAGACGGTGTTGCCGTTCTTGTCGGTCTTGATCTCGCCGGTGTCGCGGTTGAGCACCCGCGGACGCGGAGCCTTCACGCAGGTGATGGCGAGCTTGCTGACATCCACGGGGATGGGGACAGTGCGCATGGTGTG
Source organism: Nonomuraea composti (assembly GCF_012034275.1). Lineage (NCBI taxonomy): Bacteria > Bacillati > Actinomycetota > Actinomycetes > Streptosporangiales > Streptosporangiaceae > Nonomuraea > Nonomuraea composti. The sequence continues at coordinate 14,476 of NZ_JAATEP010000052.1, forward strand.
GTTCCTTCGTTCGTTTGGACTCTTAGAATACATAGAACACTTGGAATTCTAAGTTGTCAAGGTCTTCCACGAAGACTTGGTTGGCATGCCGTGCGGGCTGTGCTGAACTAGAGGGGTACGCACCCGCACGGAAGGCATCGGATGGTCGAGAAGACCGGCCGGCCCGGCTATCTCCAGATAGCCGACGACCTACGCACGCAGATCAGAACGGGCTCACTCGCGCCCGGCACCGCGTTGCCTTCGACCGCCCAGCTCTGCCAGCGCTATGACGTGTCGGCCAGCGTGGTCAAGGCGGCCATCAGCGTGCTCCGCACTGAAGGGCTGATCATCGGTCAGCAGGGCAAGGGTGTGTTCGTTCGCGAGGGCGCCGCGGCGTCGGCGTCTACCTCGACATCGGCATCGGAGGAGGAGCCGGCCGCGTCCGAGATCATGGAGCAGCTCGCTCAGATGCGGAGCACTCTGACGACTCTCGGCGACCGGATCGCCGAGCTGGAGAAGGCTGTGTTCCAAGGGCCGAAGCGATCTCGCTGAGTCGGCAGGCCAATTCTTCCATTTCAGCCCGAATAGCCTGGAGTTCATCCAGGATGCGCTGGTTTGTAGTCACTCCGACACCCCCTTTCTGGTCGGTCGTTATCCCGGCGGGGATGCCGTTAGTTCATCGCGCATTGGCGCTGGTGAGTATCACAGAGCGTTAGCTAAGCTTCATCACTGCTGCCTGCACGGCGGTTACACATCCACTTACACATTGGCCGCTTCTCAATGTGCGCAAAAGGATGCAATTGACGACAATCCACCGCCCCGGATGGCAACCGCTGGTCCTGCGTCAACATCGCGAAGCACACGGGCTAACCCTCGAAGCCGCAGGTGACCAGCTCCGCCAGGTCGCCCGGCGGCACGGCCTGACGGCACCAGCCGCGAACTTCCAGACACTCTGGGCGCATGAACAGGGATCGGTATATCCCGGACCTCACTACCGTAGAGCCTATTGCCTCCTATACCAGGCAAATGAGCCCACCCTTGGTTTCCGTCTGGCGCTTCCCGGCGAAATAACCGAAGTGGAAAATTCCATCTCGGAGTTGCCCCAGCCCACCGACCCCGCCACCGACAACGCCGCCGCCCAGGTCATCGAACAAACGCTGCTCAAAGTCTCGGGCACCCCATCGAACGCCGAGCAGAACGCACTCCTCAACCGCGTCGTGGACGCCTGGCGACGCCGCCACGGCAAGGGCAGCCCCAAGCCCATCCTCACGCTCGTCGGCGGCTACGCCGGATCAGGCAAGACCGAGTTCTCCCGGTTCCTGTCCGACATCACCGGTTGGGCCTTCCTGGACAAGGACTCCCTGACCCGCCCCATGGCCGAACGCCTGCTGATCTCCCTCGGCGCCGACCCCCACGACCGGCATACCGAGCTGTACCTCCGCGAGGTCCGCCCGCTGGAGTACCGCTGCCTGATGGAAACCGCGTTCGACAACCTCAACGCCGGCACTTCGGCGATCCTGTCGGCCCCATTCATCGCCGAGCTGACCGACCCCGATTGGGTGACCCGCCTGACGCACCGGTGCGCCGCCAAAGGCATCGACGTCGCCGTGGTGTGGGTGCGCTGCGACGCCGCATCGATGCGCGAGTACATCGAGTTCCGCGGTGCCCCCCGCGACGCCTGGAAACTCCAGAACTGGCAGGCGTACGTCGACACCCTCAACACCGACACCAGCCCACCCACGGCCCACATCACCGTCGACAACCGGCTCGGCGCCGCGATCAGCCTGGCGGACCAGACCCGCGAAACACTGAAACGGATCCTGACATGAGGGGCATCGTCCTGTACGGGCCACCGGCCAGCGGCAAGAGCACCATCACTGTCGCCCTCGGCGAACTCGACCCGCGGTTCGCGCTGGTACGCAAGCTCAAGATGGGCAACCAGCGCGGCACCGAGTACGACTTCGTCAGCGCCGCGGAGCTGGACAGGCTGAGAGCCGCCGGGCGGGTGCTGATCGAAACTCGCCGCTACGGCAACGTCTACGCCATCGACCGCGACCGCATCGACCGGCTCACCTCGGCCGGGCGGATACCGATCGTCCATCTGGGCAACCTCGGCGACGTCCGCCGCCTGGTCGAGGACGCCCCTTGGCTGACCGTTCTGCTCTGGGTCCCGCGTCAGATCTGCCAACAACGCTCCCACCAGCGTGGCGACAACGACACAGCACACCGCCTCCAGGCATGGGACGAAACGCTGGCCGACCTGCGTGCCGACGACGACGGCCTGTTCCACCACCGCTTCTCCACGGACCAGGCCGGCCCCGACGAGATCGCGCGCGTGATTGCAGGCACCTTCCCCGACGAGGGGACGGTGCCGCTTGGTCACCGCGCCTGACCAGTCATGATCTGTAGCCACAGGGTCCGTGCGGCCTGAGCGGACGTCCACGGGCTCTCCAGCATGTCCCCAGGACGCCCAGACCTGAGTTGCCGGACGAACGAAAGGCCGGCCGCCGTACAGAGCTCAAAGGCTGGGAAGGCGCACATGCACGTGTGCTCCCGGACCCGCACCCGATCGGCGCGACCCAAGGGCACCGCCCACCTCACCCGCATCGCCTGAGCGTGAGGTCTCGCGACGTGGGTGCCGTGATAATCAAAGTGCGAGGGCGGTGGAGTCACAACGTCACCGTCAACTGGCACTGTTCGAGCAGCACCGCGATGAAGGTCTCCAGGTCATCCGCACTCACCGTCTGGTGGAGCCCTCTGTCGATGTCTTCGTTGCGGAGCCGGACACCGCGTCGAGTCGCGTAGAACACTCCCGCGTCGCTGCAGAAGATCGACCAGGTGGGGAACGCTGCGCGGAACACGTCGAGGTCGTAACTGGGTAGTGCCATACCGCGAATGTAAGAGAGAAGCCCGACCCTGTCTACCCCTATGGATCCCTGGGGGTAGACGCAGACCCCTATAGATACCGATAGGTCTATGTAGGCGACTGAAGACCCGTGACGCCCCCTTTCTACGCTTAGCCTTGTGATTGAGTTCGAGCCTGACCGGCCACGCTGGCAGCAGATCGCCGAGGTCCTACGCCAACGCATCACCACCGGCGAATATCCGCCAAAGTACCTCGTGTCGGAAGTTCGGCTCGTCCAGGAGTTCGGCGTCGCCCGCGACACCATCCGCAAGGCGATCCGCCAGCTGCGCGAAGAGGGGCTGCTCTACACCGTCCCCAACCTGGGCAGCTTCGTCAGCCCACCCGGCGAGGTCTCACCCGAGGGCACCTGAAACCCGGACATACACGGCCAAGTGCCTCCAGGTTCGCAACCCGTCGAGCCGCCAACTACGACGACGAACGCCCAGGCCGAACACCCCATGCCCACGGAGAACGTCGTCGTCAGGAACGATGGCCGGCCAGCTCTTCCGATCCCCTCCTCTGGCAACGAGCGCTCGACCTTACCCGGCGGCGGCTATCGAGCCCATCGAGGTATGACCGCAGCGGCCATCAGGGTTCATAACCGCAGTTCAGAGACATGAGTGCTCGACAACTACACGTCCGGATGAGAACTTTCTCTACGTCTTCAAGGGCGGCCCGCTGCGCGGCCCGCCGGGCGCGCAGGCCGGTGTGCGTGCCCGGCTGCGGCTCTTCGGCCGGTCCGGGCACGCACCGCCAGCGCGCCCCAAGTCTGCAGAGGATATCGGCTAAGATCGTGACGATCGCTCACTTCGGACCTCGCCGTACGTGGTCGGGGCGATCGGCTGCCGCGGCCCTCCTCCGTCGGGCCTTGCCATCGGGTAACGTGACAGAGTGCCACCGGCCAACCAGGGTGCGGCAGGTGTCGTGGGAGATGCGCCGGAGGATTTAGGATGTTCCGGCGCTGGTCAGACGTTAGGCGACGGTCGCCAGGTTATGTAGAGCGGCCATGGCATGTGGTGCAGTGCCGGAGCTGACCCATCCCGCAAAACGCGCACCTTCAGAACTCGCCGACTTGATCTCAACAGCGTCAAGCGGCAGCCACCACGCCACCGTGCTCACCACTCTCATCAACGTCAGCCCTACCTCGCCGTACAGCGCCTCTCATCCGCCACTGGTCCTCATCGCCTTGCGGCCCTTTGGAGTGCTCCACATGTGCCGGTCGTTCCGCTCGCGACGTGGTAAAGCGCTGCAGCGGCCCAGATGGGTATGAGCCTACAAGGCCTCGGACTCCAGACCACGCAGCATCGACCACAGCGGATCCTGGACTGAAGAGTCATCATCGGCCTGCCTCTGAACGCAATCCACGCTGTCAATGGCCGACAGGAGAAGATCTCGAACTCCGCTCTCATCGTCCTGACGCTCGCGGAGCCATTCAAACCCCGAATAAGCAAAACGGTCCAACAGCGCAAGGCGTTGGCCTACCTCCTGCTCCGATAGCATATCCAGCTGCGAGCGAAGCGTCTCCCGTGCAACATCACCGCCGTCAGGACTAGTCAGCACGACAATTGCAGCAAGCTCCCGCGCTCCCTCGGCACCAAAGAACACGCGGTCTTGGATCTGAATAGCATCCTTCTTAGAAGCGGGAATCTGATCAATAGACGCCGGCTGGTTGAGTGCCAGTGCCAGAGACGCTGCGAAGATGTAGGCATCCCGCATCTCACGAAATGGACCCGTCTTGGTCCCCGCCATCACCGACTTCGCCTTGCTAGTCGCAATGAGCGAATCAAGGAGAGCCTGGTGCACTGGATAGATGTACACACTTGCCACAGCGAGCCCTTCAGCTAATCTTGCTCATTCGAGTGCGCGCCGGGTCCACACCATCGTCCTGGGTGCTGTAAATGTAATCCTTACCCTTCCATCTGACGTGACGGTTGGTCGCCTTGTGTGAAGTCAGCTCCATGACGTTGACGCTACCGATGTGAGACTCGATCTCTTCCCATGCCGTGACAGACTTTGCAGAGACGATAATCACTATCTGCGGGAGCAATCTCGGTAGCGCTTGGATAACTTCAACCTCATATTCATGGTCTAGAGGACTCGTAGGTGAGTCCAAAACTACTGGAAAGCCGACCCGCTTGGAAGTCTCGACGTCGCCCGTACGCTGAAACTGCTGGTTCCTTCGCGCAATCTCGGCGTACTGCGGTGCAAGCCGTGCGATGGCTCCAAGGAATGCGATAAGAAGTAGCACCTTCTCTGATTGCGATACCGGCATCGTCTCATCGCGCCCCTGAGCGCCAACAGAGATGCCAAAGTCTTCGCCTACGCGTATCTCGAATTGTTTAGCAATCAGATCCGCATACGTGTCGTTGATGGCTTTCTCGAAATCCTCACGACCAAACTTATTCAAACCCTTACGTGCTTCGTCGAAGAACTCCTTCACATCTCGGAGAACCTCGATGGCTGCCGTTTTGCGCTTGTATGTGTCCAGCTTGGAAGATTTCTTAGTATAGTCGGCTAACTTCTCGCGCTCAGCTTCGGTCGCCCTCTGAATCGTCGACTCTATGCTACGGTATTCCTGCTCCAGACGATCGACTCCCTGTTGCATGAGCATTGCAATATCAACAGGACTACTCCCCCGTGCCGGCACTGGGGATTCCTGATCGTCCGTAAGCTCCTTGAGTTCACGCCTAGCCTTGGTCAGGGCGCGGTCGGCTGCCTCGATACACATCCGGAGCACGGACTGTAGCATCCTCATGTCGGCGTCCTGCGGAGGTCCAGCGACGCCAAGATCTGCTGCTAGCGCCGCAACCTTCCCTCGCACCTCGGCTATTTGCCGGTGAAAATTATCGAGATGGCTCTTTAGTTGAGTTCTCGTTTCCAGCCCCAGCACGGCCATCGCGTGCTCAGTAACGTGTGACAGCAGCCCTTCCACTCGCGAGCGCGTCTGCTGAGTGAACTGGACCTGACAGAGGGCACAGCGGCCGTCCGTCAACGATTGATGTAGAACAGAGTCGTGAATCCGGGGAGGCATGAGCCCTGCCTTCTCGGCAATATCGAGGCGATGAACCGCTGCCTCGGTTGCACGCTGGCTGAAGTGAAGATAAGCCTGCCGCGCCAATCCAACATAGAGTTCATGAGCACGGTGGACGGCACCCTCCGCGTCTGTGACCCTATTCTTCAGCTCGTTGTACTTACGTTCCCACTTCTTGATCTCTTCTGGGTTGTACTTCTCGGCCTCCTTCTTCGCCTTGCTAGCCTGGTCTCGGGCTTGCGCGAGCAGTGACGGCAGCTTGTCCCGGCGGTCCTCGGCAGCATTGAGTTCCGCCTGCGCCTGCTCCCAAGCCCGCCTGGCCGCCTCCACCGTTTCGTCGGTGTACTTCTGCGTTGGCCGAAGAGCCTCGCTAGCGATCGCACCGCGAAGATCCTCAACTGCATGGTCGTAGATGTCGCCAGCCAGCAGCGACCTGATGGCCGAGCCGATGTCCAACGACGTACCCTCTCCAGGCCGGTCACCTTGGAGGACGCTGGCAGTACTGAAAGTTTCTGCAGGAAAAAAGAACAAGTCCTTAAGTGGTTTGGGAAGAATTCGGTAGATCTCGTCCTCGACCGTTCGTTCGCCGTTTCTGGTTACGGTCAGGTCGTAATCGCCCTCGAGCTGTCGCCGCGCGTCAGTTGCTCGACGGACATGGAACTTGGCATTCTCATGTTCGAGCTCGAGTTCAACAAAGGCTTCCGCAGTCGGATCGTTCTTGATTGCTTCGAAGTTGACTAAGCTCTCCGGAGCTTCGAATCCATCAGTAAACTCACCGTACAACGCCCAGGTGAAGGCATTCAGAAGAGCAGTCTTGCCCGCGCCGTTCGCGCCGAAAACCAGAGTGACCGATTTGTCTGGATTTACCGAAAAGTCTATTCGATGGGTGCCATGGAAGGGTCGCCAGTTGCGCATCGTCAGCGAGGTGAACTTCACCGTTCGTCCCCTTCCTGCCTAACTGTCTCCAATGCCCGGTGGGCAAACTCTTCGTGAAGGTCGCTGCGGTCCTCGGAGAATCTGCGCCTGTGCTCAGCTTCGATGACGAACATCGAGACATCCTTCGCGGCAGGGCTGAGCTGCGCCCCTAGATCCTTCATACGCTGCTCAAAGGCGCTCACTGGACCCATTCCTCCATGTTGCCCTCGCGGGTGAGGTTCATCCATGCATGCTCGGCGGGGCGCAGGCCATACTCGTAGGCCCAGGCTATGACAGATGATAGAGCCTCGCTGTTGCGTGCCGCATCAGCGAGTTCGGCAGCACGCGACAGCTCCGCCCCGATTAGACGCTTCTCGGACTCGATCGGTTCACCGATCGGGCGCGGGGGCATCACGAGAAAGTCGTAGATCACCGCATGTGACTTCGGGTTGTCGGGGTCCCTCCGAAGGAGGCGTCCACGACGCTGGACGAACTGACGAGGATTCTGGGTCGACGCAGTAATCACACCGATTCTTGCTGAAGGGATGTCCACCCCTTCGTCAAGGCACTTCATCGCTAGCAGAGCCTGGATATCACCGCTTGCCAAGCGCGCCTGCAGTACTTCCCTGCGGCGAGAGTCGACCTCACCGTAGTAACGCTCGACCTGCATCCCAAAGTCCATCCTCAACATACGTTCAGTTTCATCAAGTTGGGAGAAGTCGGACTCCGGATCTCTTCCTTCCGCAACGTAAATAATCTGATGTGACTGGCTCTTTAGGCCGTCAGCCATGAGTTCACGCAGGCGGACGCGTTTATTGGCTGCGTGTTGAATGAGACGGGTCCGGGCGCGGATTTGGGCATCAACGGCCTGCTCGTCGCCGACTCCATACGCCCTGGCGATCTTCTGCGAGATCAGCCGATATTGACGGCTCTCCTCATCGGTAAGCTCAATTGGCAAGGGGAGATAGTCATACGGCACCAAGGCGCCATAGTCCTCAATGGCCTGCTTTATACTGATCGATAGCACGGCCTTACCGAAGTACTCCAACAGCGCCTCGGTGCCGATCTCGTCACCATGCCGCTTTGGCGTTGCAGAGAGGCCCAAAGTCATGGTCGCGTTCTTGGGTAGTGCTGCTAGACGGCTAGGCGTCCCCAACGAGTGCATCTCGTCACCGATCACGAGCAGATGTCCCCTATGCCGGGCAAGCTGGCGCTGGAGAGGATGGTCGAACTCCCCCCCAACGTCGGCAGAGCGGGGAGCCAGACTGTCGGCGGTCGTAATAACCATCTCGGTGCGCCGCCCATGGCTTGATCGGGCAGCAGAGAACACAGATTTTAGGTGCTCTTCCTGGCCTCTCCTAAGCCCGCCGTGACATACCGCGGGTCGGAAACTAAACCGTTCTGCATCGTTTCGCCACTGCCTCACGAGGTCAATCGAGGGAACAATTACCAAAATTAGCAACGGTCGATCCGACTTGGCAATATGGATCGCTGCTTGAGTTGCCGCCGCAAGTGCTGTGAGCGTCTTGCCAGTCCCGGTAGCCATCGCAAAGGTGCCCTTGCCGCCAGCTCTCAGCCAGTCATTGACGGCCTTCTTTTGGTACCCGCGTAGCGTGAGGTCGTCGGGCAGGGAAGGCACGAATGTGGTGTCATCGGCCAATGGCATATACGGCACATCCACCTCGCCCGCTTCGTGCATTTTTGCCTGGGCAGACGATGGTTCACGCACCCCAAAGGTGGATCTCATAGGTTCTTCGATCCACTCGTTCACCTGCCACAGCGAGATGCCATCAACTTGCTCGTTCCAGACCTGCTCGAACCGTTCTCGCTCTTCCCTCGCATATGCGCGCTGCTCCTCGTTGGCCCAGCTGCGGTGAAGGGGAAACGATTCGGAGTGCAGTCGTGCACCTCCTAAAGTCTCATTGGGACTACCAGTGAACGTCATCCAGTTGCCAGCATCGTCCGAAAAGATGCCGATTTTTTCATGAAATAGACCGAAGCCTCGCTCGTGTTCTCGCAGAGCAATCCGCACATCGAGCTTCTCGTTGGCAATCATCCAGGTTAGCAACTTAAGGCGGTCAGCTAGAACGGGATTAGGAATTGGCTTTGTGACAGCAGCGACGAATTCTGACCTGACCCGTTCCCTAAGCTCCTCACCTTTGCCCATCGCCTCCAGTTCGTCATCGCTGAGGTGAGCAGGGGAGGTGATAAGGCGCATTTTGCCACCATTAAGGACAAATCGATCAATGGCTGGGGCTATGGCGGCCAGAAGTCTTGCAGAGAAAAAGCCCACTGCGCGGTCGTAAGCAGTGGCACGAGCGAAGGCTGGAATGTAGAAGTCGCTGACTAGGTCGTCAGGAGGTGAGTTGTACCTACGCCTCCAGTGGAGGTCCCACGACGGCAGCGTATCCACGCTTACCTACTCTCAAGCATGTCGAGCAGAGGGTCCGAGACTGGGCTAAGTGAATCTATATCTCCAGCCACCGCCGGCGCAGCCGAAGCATCAGAGCCTCCACCCAAACCTGGAAGAGGCAGGAGACCTGGTGGCACAGAGTCTAGATCGTCAACGGTTGCGAGAAGCGTAGCTGCCAAGATATCGATTACGCTTACCGACCCACAACCGGGGATACACCGAAGGTCTTTTATCCGGGTACTCACCAATCTACTCAGCCGAGCAAGGCCGTTCCTTATCAAGATCCGCTGAGCACGTCTCGTGCGACACCGCACGCTGACGTCACTGTCAACAAAATCAGGCTTGCCGAGGAGCACAAAGAGAGTGTCCGGTTCGGCTGCAGTAGCGAGGATCTTGGCCCAGGTGATCGCTGCGCGTCGGCGCGGGTCACCGCTGTCGGCCTGCGCGACATCCGACACCGCCTGCTCGTACACCGCGCCTATTCTCCTCTCACTGCGCTCCAGGAGCATAAGGGTCAGAGGGTGGTTGCGGCCACCGGTCCTCGCCTTCGTCAAAAGAGTTTCCTGCGCGCCGGCACGCGCCCCTTACCAATGTTCGTCCAACCCCCTCCTTCCCTGGTTAACTGAGGAGTGCGACGAGGTCCGGAGTGTCGCGCATGTTGGCATCACCGACCAGATACTGGGTACCCCGTGTAATGTGCGCGCGTAGCTGTGCGTGCAGAGCCTGCTCGTCGAGCGGGAGGCCCAGTTCTCTGGCTCGTTGCTTGATCAGCCACCAGTAGAGATCGCCGGCTGCGCCGGAGAACGTCTTCCAGGTCATCTCCACCGCCGTATCGCTGTTCGGTGACGTGGTAGGTGGAGCCGTCGGTTCGGCTAGAGAGCGGCATAGGGCCCAGCGGCAAAGAACGTTCCAGTTCATCACGCCTGTGCGTCGCTTCATGGTGATGAGTTGCTCCCGGACGTCGGAGCCGATACGGACCGACTCTGGCGGACCCACAACGTGGCCCGCAGGTGCTGGCTCCTTCCTGCCCCGGGTACTCAACGTGCCACCTCTTTACGCTGCTGTGTGCCGGTTGCGCCGTTGAAGTAGCCCTCGCTGACGTGCGTTACACGGCGCTCAATGTCGTGTTCCAGCCGGATGGTGTGACTAATCACCCCATCAAGTGTGTCGAGAATATCCGGCGTGATCTCGGTATCGGTCGACAGGACGATCACTTGGTGGCTGGCGTTGGGCAGGTAGCTCTGGACAAAGCGCATGCGGTGATCGCTGTCGAGGCGGCCAAGCGGGGTATCGATGACTACGGGCAACATACGGCCTGAAGCTCGTGCTAGGCCGGCGAGTAGTGCCACTGCTAGAAGTTGGCGTTCACCGGCTGACAGGCTGCGGGGCCGTACTGGCCGTCCGTCCTGGGTGAGTAGCTCCATCTCGCAGGTGTCAGGATCGATATTGACCTCGTGCACGAGGTTGTCCTTACGCAGCAGTAGCTGCAGCGACTCCAGCACCATGGATTGGATCCGCTTGACATGCCGCTCGGTCGCCTTGGCTCGCAGGGCGACAAGCGTTGCGCGCGCCCGTCCGGCATGCTCAACGATGCGACGCAACCGCTCGGTCTGGAGTTGCTTCTCAGAGGCCGACTTCAACTCCTGTTTGAAGGCGCGTTCGGCCGCCTGCTGTGTCGATCGCGTGGCGGCAAGTTCTTTGTTGAGAAGGTCAATATGAGCCCGAAGACTTGCCACCACCTTATTGGCCTTCTCGTACTCGGCGACCAGTGCTTCACCGACGTCCTCGTGCGGAATCGCAGCGGCGGCGCGTTCAGACGCCTCGAGAGCTGCGCGTGCCGCCTCCAGTTCGGCGACTCGATGCCGAAGGTCGCTACGGATGCTCTCAAGGTCCTCATCAAGGAGCCGTTTCGCTAGCGCCAAGGTCGTCTCGTCGTGGCCAAGGAGCGGATCTACTCGTGCTCTGGCTTCGCGACTATTTCGGTCCTCGCTGAGGAATTGAGCTACAGCTGTCTGGATCTTCGCGCTCGCTCGCTGGGCGCGCAGGTGTTCAAGAAGCTGGTTGTCGCGCTCGGACAACAGACCGTTAAGGATATGGTTATCGGCCTGTTCCTGTTCGGCAATCGCCTGTGCGGTGGTAGAAGCGAGCAGGTCTGGCACGAGTAGCAGCGGACCAAAGCCACCGACTGCATCAATCAATGCCTGCCGACTGGCTTTCACGCTCGCTTGCGCTGCATGGAGCCGTTCGGTGAGCCTGTCGCGTTCTTGGTATTGCTGCATGCCCTCTCGATGCAGACGGACACGTGCCTCCGTCGCGTCTTGTGTGGCGAGCTGCAACTTGCGCTGGGTAGTCTCCAGCTCCTGCATGAGATCGATTTCGTGACTACGAAGCCGCTGCAGCTCACGTTGCTTGGCAACGATCGCTTCCCGATCCTCGTCCGAGGTAGCCTCCTGCCGATGGCGCCGTTCGAGGACGGTTAGGTCATCCTGGAGCCGGTCGACGAGGTCAAGCCCCAGCAAAGCGCTAACGGCCGTGCGGACGAGTTCCTGAGACACATCCGACTCGGCGAAGGCTTCGATCTGCTCACCGTCAAAGAAGAAGAGGTTGGCGACACCACGGGGCACCAGGGTCTCGACGTGGTCCGCCCAGCCTTCAGAGAGGATCTGGTCGGGGTAGCCGTCCCGGTTGACATCAACCCGCTCGCGCACTTTGCCGCTCACGACAGCCCACCGGCGGATCAACTGGAACTCCTGCCATGCCCCGTTATGAATTGCACGGAACAGCAGCTCAATGGATGCCCCGTCGGCCGGGTCCGTGGCACTGTGAATGAGCTGGGTAAGGTACTTCTCGTAACTCGTGGCTCGTCGGCTGCTGCCCGGGGTCATTGTCCCGTAAAGAACTAGAAGCAGGGCCTCCAGCACCGTCGTCTTGCCGGCGCCATTGAGGCCCCCAAACAGCACGATCGGGTGGTCAGGCTCCTTCGGCGCTAGGCGAATCGCCTGGCGGCCCGCGAAGGGGCCGACGTTGGTAAGGACGAGTTCTTGGAAGATCATCTGCTGCCTAGCGGGAAGTCGTCGAAGGCCGGGCTGTCGTCGGCTCTAGCGCCGAAAGCCAACTGGATGTTGCCGCTGGCGAGGTCTTCAGCGCTGACCGCTTCACGAGCCGCCTTCTGTCTGCGTGCGTAGGTGACGGCGTCATCCTGGTCGCGATAGAAACCCTTGACGAGCGCCTTTTCCAATGCTGGGAACAGCCCCGCCCGCCGGATCTGGTTGCGGTGACGGCGCTCGACGTCCAGCAGTTCCCGCACCGTCTCGAAGTGCAGCCGGTCCTCGCCGCAGATTTCGGCGAGCAACTCGACCTCAACCGCGCCGAGCGGTAGCGCCTCGTCCAGAGGCTTACCGGGGTAGGGTCGCCCGGTTGCCTCCGCGTAGATGCGCGGCAGATTGTCCTCGAATTCATGCTTCTCGACGACCCAGATGCGGCGAATTTCCTCAAGTTCCGCCAGGGTGATCAGTTCGATCTGAGCGACTTCCGGTGGACCATTGCGACGGACTTCCTCTTGCGCTTCCAGCAGGCGGCGCAGCCAGCGCTGTCGGGACGGCTGGGTGTAAGGCCCGGGGATTGGCTCGTCGTGGAACAGCTGCACAGTGCCATTCATGCGTCGGAAGTCGCGCAGTTCCCGATCATCTGGCAGGTCAAGCTCATTGCGGAGCGCCAGCAGCGGCTCCATCCATGCCTTCTCGGCGTCGTTGAGCACCATGGCGGTCATCGACTTGTCTTGATCAACGAGAGTGCAGGTCCAGCAACCAAAGCGGCTATCACCGCAACTGGGTGTGGATGTGTCGACGACCAGGGGGCATTCGTTGTCCGCTGAAGCTCCCTGGTACATCGTCAACAGGTCCCGGTTTGAGTACCCCCATGGGTTCTCCATCTGCATGAGGAACATCCAGACCTCGTCGGAGCTCCACGCCTCGATCGGGGTGTAGACCAGCGAGTTGGGCAGATTGGCGTTGGGCGCCAGGCGCTCCCGCACGCGATTGACTTCGTGCGCCGCCATCACGCGGGCACGAGTGACCGACTCCTGCTTGCGCATCCCGAGGATGAGGACCGCCTCACCGTGTGCTCGGACCATTGAACGGATAAATGCGTTGGAAGGCTTAATCTTCAGACGCTCCGTGCACCAGCGAAACTTCGGTCTTGGCGCCGGATACCCCTTGCCTATGAGGTTCACCCAGAAGGTGTCCGCTAGCTCGGGTGTCAGCTTGTGCGGCGTCAGCGGCAGACCAAGTTCTGCCGCTCTGACTCCCATGACATCGAGACTGGTGTTGACCCATGCGGAAACCACCGGGTTCTCCACGAGAGTGTCAGTGCTGATGACATGAACTGGCTTGGTCAGCTCCGATGCTGACAGCCTCTGCAGGGCCATCCACACGAGCTGCAAGGTGGCGGTGGAATCTTTACCGCCAGAGTAGCCAACCACCCATGGGATGTTGTCGGTCTTATATAGCTCGGCGATCTCGTCGACGATGACTTGCACAGCCTTGGCAAGCCCGAGTGCGCCGAACGGCCTGCGCCGCGGCTCTGGCATCATGACCTTGCTCATGCTTGTGCCTCTCGGTTAGCTTCTGCCTTCTGCTCCTCAGGCGACAGCGGCATGCCCAGGTGTGCGCGTAGTAGGGCGGTGGTGAGCACAATGTTGGAACTTGCCTTGGTGACTGTGCCGCCGACCAGTGCGCGGCCCTCCCAGAGGGCGGTGTTGGTGCGCGACCAATCCAGGTGCGACAGAGGGGCAAGCTCTTGTGACCACCACTTCACAGGCACGTCGTCGAGCAACAGCGTGTTACAGATCCGGCCGAGTGCGGTGAGGACGATGCCATGCGTGTGGATGAAGTCGCGACGGATCTCGGGAGCGTGCACCTGCTTGGCGCGAATCATCCCCCACTCGGGGAACTGACGGTTCAGCGCTTCCCACATCCCCATTGCAGCGTCTATCATCTGCGGCTGCCCCAAAGTTGTGACGCCCGCGAACAGCGCTTTGTGGGCCCCATGCACAGCAGACAGCGTGAACATCTTCCGCGATGCCTTAGCCAACGATGTGGACGCCTGCTCGACGAACCCTCGCAGGATAGGTGACTGCGCCGCAACCGTCCTGGTCACCGCTGCCAGGGGGTCACGATGATCGTAGAGCACCCCGATGGAAGGTGAAGGACGTACCGCGTGGCGGTTCAGGTCCGCGAACATCTGTTGACAGTGCTGCAACCCCTTGTCCAGGAAGAACACCACCGCGATCGTCTCATCTCCCAGCTCGGGATTGCTTCGTAGCACCTGCTCAATCGCTGCACGGCGGTGCTGCCCGTCGACGACAATGAACCGGCCATCCATGGGGATACGCAGAGTCCCTAGTCCAGAGTTGGCCTCCGCAGCTTGCGCCGGCACGAAGCGGACCGACGCATCGACCGAAGCGGTGATCGCAGAGAAGGTATAGGAGGTGGCGTTCTCCTCGATGTAGCGAACGATCTCCGGAATCCGCCCCTTGTTGAGCAGTCGCTGGGCCCGCAGCTCCACCGGCAGGTCATCGTTGTCCCACACAAACATCTTGGGTAGCAGCTTGAGCGGGCACATCGACACGAAGTAGACCCGACCAGCCTGAATACCCCGAATGGCAGGAAAGGCATACTCGTACACGCCCGACAGCACGGGGGGCGAGGTTATCTCAGACAGGGTGGCCACCTCGGCTTGACGCTCCATTTGATCACGCTCGGCTTACGTTAAGTTGGAAACGTACCAACGTCAAACCCGTCACGTCCGCCACATCGGTCGATCGTAGACTTCAGCCAGCTCCAGCCGAGACACCGGCTACCGAACGTGATTGAGGAGGCAGAGAGCGTTGACCGTCTACCTTGATGCAAACGCCACCACGCCGGTGGACAAGCGAGTTGCCGACGTCGTCCTGGCGTACCTGACGGAGGAGTACGGCAACGCAGGAAGCCGCACTCACGAGATCGGCCATGCCGCCCAAACCGCCGTCGCCCGAGCCCGTCGGCAGGTCGCCGCCGTCGTGGACTGCAGCGATGACGAGGTGATCTTTACATCGGGCGCGACTGAGGCGAACAACATTGCACTGCTTGGCCTAGCACCCGAGGGCCAGCGTTCTGAACGTCGGCACATCGTCACGACGGCGATCGAGCACAAGGCCGTACTTGAGCCGCTCGACAGACTGGCGCATAGCGGATTCGAGGTCGACCTAGTCAAGCCCGATCGGTCCGGTCGGGTGTCACCCGATGAGATTGCCAGCAAGCTCCGTAAGGACACCCTGGCGGTCTCCATCATGGCTGCCAACAACGAGACGGGCGTCATCCAACCCGTGCTGGAGGTATGCAGCCTCCTGGCAGATCACCCCGCGTACCTCCACGTCGACGCCGCCCAGGCCTTCGGCAAGCTCTTGCCAGATTTGCGCCACCACCGTATCGACCTCATCTCGGTCTCCGGCCACAAGGTCTTCGCCCCGAAAGGCATCGGCGCGCTTGTTACCCGCAAGCGCGGATTCCGGCGTCCCCCGCTCACCCCGCTCCTCGTGGGCGGCGGCCAAGAACGAGGACTGCGGCCGGGAACCTTGCCGGTGGCACTCATCGTCGGCCTGGGCCTTGCCAGCGAGCTTGCCGTCAGCGAACATGCCGAACGGCAACAAGCCTGCATCGCCTACAAGAACGAAGTCCTCGCCGGCCTCACACCCCTCGGACCCCAGATCCACGGCGACCCCGAGCACACCTTGCCCCACGTGGTGAATCTCTCTCTTCCCGGGCTGGACTCCGAAGCTGTCATGGTGGCCTGGCGCGGTCTACTCGCAGTGTCCAACGGATCCGCATGCACGTCCGCCTCCTACGAGCCCAGCCACGTGCTCACCGCCATGTCGCTTCCCGAGGACAACATCCGCAGCGCGCTGCGCCTGTCATGGACTCACATGACAGAATCAGTCGAGTGGGCCGAAGCCGTCTCACGCCTGCAGGATCTTCTCCCGCTGTGACGCCCCGTTACACCGATTGAATGCGTGAGTCCTTGGGTCGTGACGGATAGCGCTCGGTGCGGTACGACCGGGGTATGCGGTACGGGCAAAGGGGTGGGTACACGCCCGCGGCGCAGGAACGGTGGGAGCGTGTACGGCTGCAGGCGGCCGAGTGGTTCGAGGCCGGGGAGTCGACCAGGACGGCCGTGGCACGGTTACGGGTTCACGAGCGGTCGGTGACGCGCTGGCGTGAGGCCTGGATTGAGGGCGGTGAGCAGGCGCTACGGTCCAAGGGGCCGGTGTCGAGGGAGAAGTTGTCGGCCCGGCAGTGGCAGCGGCTGGACGTCGAGTTACGGCGCGGACCGCTGGCCTGGGGTTACGTCGAGGATCAGTGCTGGACGCTGGGCCGGGTCAAGACGCTGATCGAGCGGTTGTTCCACATCGGCTACACCATCGAGGGCGTGGGCAAGCTGCTGCACCGCCATGGCTGGTCGGTGCAAGTGCCGGCCCGGCGGGCGATCGAACGGGACGAGGAGGCCGTCGCGGTCTGGAAAGACGAGGTGTGGCCGGCGGTAAAAGCACCGCGGCGGACCTGGGCGCCTACATCTGCTTCGAAGACGAGGCAGGCCAGGGGCTGAGGCCGCCGAAGGGACGTACCTGGGCACCGGTGGGTGCGCGGCCGGTGGTGACCGTGCGCGGCAAGGGCCGGGGCCGGGTCAACATGGCCGGTGTCGTGGCCTACCGGGACGGTGAACGGCCGCACCTGTTCTACCGCCTGTACATCTACCGGCGATGCAAAGGCGAACCCAAGACGTTCTCCTAGATTGACTACCGCGACCTGATCGTGGCCACCCACCAGCAGTTGGACGCTCCACTGGTCTGGTGCTGGGACAACCTTAACGTGCACCTGGCCGGCCAGCTCGCCGACTTCGCCGCCGAGCACGCCGACTGGCTGCGCATCGTCCAGTTACCCGCCTACGCTCCCGAGCTGAACCCCGTCGAGAGCGTCTGGTCCCTGCTCCGGCGGTCCATGGCCAACCTCGTCATCGCCAACCTGACCGGACTTGTCCGGCTCGTCAAACGCAAGCTGGGGAAGATCAGTACCGGCCCCATCTGGTCACCGGATGCCTGACCCAAACCGGCCTCACCCTCGACACCCCGGCAAAACCATGGCCGACTCTACGAATTCAACCGGTGTAGTTGAACAATCCCTATCTCAGGCAGCGCTCTACTGTCACGTAATATTTGGCAGTAGGGTTCGCACGGACCTGGTTAAAGGATGTTTTTTCCCGAGGACACGCTCGCAGTCCTTCAGTGTGTCGATAAGAAGCAACCTAGCCTTCTTGATTTTTCCAATCCGTAGATATCCTACCGCACAGTTACTTTTAGTGATCAGGGTCTCAGGATGATCTGCGCCGAGAACGCGCTCACGATCGGCAAGCGTTCGCTCAAGTAGAATCAGCCCGCGCTTAAGGTTTCCGATGCCTAGATAAGACGTGGCAAGATTATTCCGAGCCGTAAGTGTTTCCGGGTGATCCACACCCAACACTCGTTCAGAGTCCGCAAGAGCGCGGCGATTGATCAGTATCGCGCGGGCATAATCGCCCGCAGCTTCATATGCGTGTCCGAGATTCGCTTCAGAAACCATAGTGCGATAGTGATCTTTGCCGAACACGCGCGTTGCGTCGTTCAGTATCTGTTCAGAGAGGGACACTGCTCGACCGTGATCGCCAGCATCTCGATATGCACGAGCTAGATTAGTCTTTGTTATCAGAGTGTCGTCATGGTCTGGTCCCAGGACTCGTTCACGTCCCATAAGGGCTCGCTTGAATAGTTGCGTAGCATGTTCTAGGTCGCCCTCTGCCATATGCATATAGGCGACGTTGTGGAGAAGCGTTAGAGTATCGGGATGTTCCTTGCCAAGAATGCGCTCTGCATCATCCAGATTACGCTGAGCCAGAGGGCGCGCTCGAGCTGGTCCATTCAACACGTGGTAGGAGTAGACAAGATTAGAGCGACTCGCTAGAGTAGAACGATTGTCATCACCCAAAAGCCTCTTATGGCCATTTACTGCACGTTCTAGATATTTCACCGCATTCACAGCGCGGCCGTGTATGTTCAGAAAGCCACCTGCCTGACTTAGCATATCACACAGGGTAACGCTATCCGCTTCTGGACTACTATAAGTAGCAATTGCCTCTACGTGAGGCATCAACACATGCCAACGAGCCCAATTTCGCGAGTCCTGCGGATTGTCCGGCAGGGCTTGGTATAGGACAGAGATTGCATCATGGCGAGCCTCCTCAATGGCTTCGGCCCCACGATGCGGATCAAGCAAATCAGGAGTGCGCCCGACTGCTTGCACTAGACGGTGAAGCGTGATGTTAGCCGCCGAATCTCCGATGGCTATCATGCTATGCGCCGCCAGGCGACCAATAGCCTTCGCTAGAATAGGGGGTTTTGCGATACCTGTCAGCAGTGTGCGAGGGATCGTTTCTGGCGCATACCAGGACAGGATTCTTAGGAGTCGCCCCGGCAACGGGTCATCCGCAAGTGCGTTAAGGCTTAGATGCCAGACGCGTGCGATTGTGCGTTCCTCCTCCCTCCCTTCAGGCGCTGCTCGAAAGGTTTCGGCAGGATACCCTGAGAGCATCTCCAAGTATTCACGCGGAGACGTTCCTGTTTCGGCGCAGAATGCAGCCGCCTGTTCAACACCCAATGGAAGGTAGCCTAGCTCCTCGCACACATCGACTACACCGTCAGCGGACCGCTGATCGTTGTGCTGCAAAATGCGGGTGAACATCTCGACGGCCTCAGTTTGTCCCATAACATCTAGCCGCGCCGGGGTGCCAATATGATGCCATCCAGTGGCACGGCGAGAGGTAATGACGCAATGGCCTGACGTAGCACGCGCGAGCAAAGGTTGTACATGAACTGGATCGGTGACATCGTCCAGCACGAGAAGCCAATTGTGGTGACTCGACAGCCATTGTATTGCCCGTTCAGCTAGAGCTGCCTGCGGCATGGCTTGATCGATACCCGGCTGCAGTGCGGCGGCGAGGCCGGCCAAACCCATACTCAAGGCCCCCTGAGTATCGGCAGTGATCCACCACACCACACTGTATCTGCTGGCGCGACTGGCGGCCCAGTGAGCCGCTACAGTGCTCTTACCAACGCCACCTAGCCCATGTACTACGTGGACTACTGCGCCCTCCGAGTGGGCTACGGTCTTGTCGAGGCTGTCCAGCGCTACCTTGCGGCCAATGAAAGGATTCACTCGCAACGGCACGTTATTCAGTCCCGTTGGAGCTGGGACCTCCTGCGGTGGACGAATAAACTCGAGAGGAAGCGCGTGAATCTGAAGACCGCCATGAATGTCTCCTGTAATGGCGGTCCCTGAGAGCACCTCCGCGGCGATCGACCGTTTGCCTTGCGCGTTGATCATCGCTGAGGGAGTGTGATTTTGTCGCCCGCTCAATTGCTAGCCGCCCTTTGGTCGCCAGTAACAGCGACTCCGGATATAACGTGCGCCGCGACCGATCGATCACCACTGGCAGATACCTGCACCTGAGTTCGTCCCTCGTTCACCTGAGGATCTTGTTGACGATCAGCACTTATAGTAGGGGTCTGCTGATTCGCAAATGGCTCTTTTGCACCCGTGACGTTCGGCGATATCCCGTCGCCGGTGCTCGCGACACCATATATCGCCTGAGCAGCGAGCGATCGTTCACCGGAAGCAGTGACATGTACGTTTGTGGCGAAGTGCATATCGGTGGCGGAGCGCATGTTGGTGCTCATAGCGCGGTGCGACAAGATCAGGCTCCATGCTGATGCTCCTAGACCGAGCAGGGCTACAAACACCCCGATCACGCTGGCCCACTTATCGGCATCATCCAGACCAGCGCGAAAGAGGAAGACTCCTAGGGCTACCAACGCGAGTCCTACCGCTATCCCTAGTGTTACCCGCCACACATGTGTCATGGTTCTATGATGGTCCACCTCGGACCTGCTTGGACCAGTATCCGGTGAGCAGCTGGGGGCAGATACTCGATCTTCTGAGCTCGCGTTCTACAGGCCAGACGAGCGGTCAGGTCAGCCACGACGAAGTCGACGCTTGTCAGCCAGTTGGGCAGCACGGCGCCCGTACGATACGGGGACATACACGGGATGATCTCACGTGCATTACGCCAAGGACAGGCTCTTCGTCCAGCTCAGACCTCCTTAGTCGGCAGGGTTGCCCTCGCTCTCCTAAAGCGGGTGCCGCAGGTTCGAATCCTGCCGGGGGCACTCACCTAGATCGGCATTTCAGGCTCCTGACCTGCGGTTTCACAGCCGCAGGTCTTTTGTTTTGTATCCCTGGTAGGCAGCAGACGGTGTCCGCATGCAGCCGTAAGACCATGATCAGGGGACATACGCGGGATGATCTTGATAGCGTTTCCCCAGCTCAGGCCCCGATTATCCACCGTCCCGGCCTTCGGCACCCGCTACGGCCACTCGGACACTAGACAAACGCCACCGGCGGTCGTGCCGAAGAAGCGCGTACCCCACCGCGCCACCCCACGTCCCCTGAACAACTCTCCGGCCCATGCTCAGGCTGCTGCCACACGAACGCCAGGCCTGTCCCGCGCTTCCGGCCACAACGGGTGCTGACTTGCAACTGGTCCAGCATCGCGCGCATTCGCCCCGCGCTGGCCCGGCAAACGGACGTGCGCGCCTCTTCGATCACCGCCAGTACCGGCGGGCACGGCCGACCTGCTTGCCGATGGGTCATCGCGGAGCACTGCGATCACCCGATCAGCCATCGCCTGCAGCAGGAAGACAGGTGGCGATGCGTCCTGGGAACCGGACATCAGAAACCATAAGGCGACCAGCCAACCTTCTTCAGGCATATCCACTAGCAGGAACGATCTTCGAGCTGCACAATTCCTTACGTGAAGGCATATGTCGGAGTCACCGACGGCGACTGGTATCGGTTCATGTCGGCTCGCCCGACCTTGACGGAGGCCAACTTCTGGCGCCCCTCGGGCAGCACGAACTTCCGCGCACTGCGTCCTGGCGAGCCGTTCTTCTTCAAGACCCACCATCCGGACAGGAACCCGGTCAACGGCTTTCCGTACAACCGGGTGGTCGGCGGTGGCATCTTCGAAACCTTCCAGCCGCTTCCCCTGTCCGAGGCATGGGAGACCTTCGGCGAGGCCAACGGCGCCGACCATCAGGAGCAGATGAGGGAGAGGATCAGCAAGTATCGTCAAAGTCCCATAGCAGCAGGTGAGGACCCGATCATCGGCTGCGTCATGCTCCGAGACACTCGATTCTTCGAGCTTCCAGCGGGCCCACCCCCTGACTTCGCCTCCAACATCGTTCAGGGCAAGGGCTACGACATGGCCGCCCCTCCTTACACCGACTACTTCACCGACCTCATGACCCGCCTGCTCGGCAACGACACCACCGACGTATCCCAACCATGGCGGCTCGAAGGCCCCGTCTTTGGGGACCCCCGCTTGGCCCCCCGGCGTCTTGGCCAGCGAGCCTTCAAAGCTGTGGTCCTCAACGCCTATGCGGGACGCTGCGCCATCACCGGCTCGACGATCCGCCCAGTACTGCAAGCAGCCCACATCCGACCAGTGACGCGCGGAGGCGAGCACCGGCTGGACAACGGCATCCTGCTGCGCTCGGACATGCACATTCTGTTCGATCATGGATATCTCGCGATCGACACGGACTACCGGCTACGAGTGAGCCCGCGCTTGAGCAAAGAGTTCGGTGACGGCGACGAGCTCCACCAACATGCAGGAAGTACGGTCACCATGCCTGCCAACGCATCCGACCGACCCAGCCGCGCCTTCCTGGAATGGCATCTGAACGAGGTGTTCCTCGCAACGTAGAGGCTGGTGTGACCCAGGTTGAATGAAGCAGCCACGGCGCGGTGAACTCCTTATGCGCCAGGCCGGGCTGTAAGGGCTCAGCGGGCAGCCCATATGGCGGCGCCCCGAGCCGGATCCCGGCGCGGTTCACCGGAAAGGACGTCATGTAGCGATGGAGACAGAGCCTCCTGGCGCGCCTGCTGCAGAAAATTCCTCCCACGAGAGTTCTGAAGTGCATCTGTTGGGGTAAGGCGCGACAACTCAGCCAGTACGCGAGCAGCCTACACTCATCTGTAATCAAGAGAGGGGTAGGCGAGATCCTCCTCCCTTGCGACATCTCGCACATGGCGAGTGGCGCGATCCCAATCCAGCTGCAGAGGTTCCTAGCCAGCGTCTATCAAATTTATGCAACTGGTTCTGCAGTTCCGGAGACCTCGTACTATGCTCCGCTATCTCAGCTGAGCCAGGCACAGCGTCCGGTGCCTGCGTCGCCGTGACTGTTTGGGCCGCCCAGCGCTCGCGGGCTGCGGACAGAGCCGCCACGAGGGCGGGGGCCCTCCTGGGGATCATAGTGGTGAAGCTATCGGGCGACGCTCGCTGGTGAGTGGCAGGAGAGCGGCGACCGCGAGCGCCTGCAAGACTCAGTGCGAGCAGGAAACATGGCCGCGCGTCTCTTGTGTTTTGGTCCATGCTACCGACGTTTTCGTGCGTAGACCAATTGAACTCAGGGTCCACCAGCCTCTCCATCACCTAGAAATGATTTACAGCGGTGGCATGAACCTGACTTTTCCGTCAGTGGGCATGGCGTGATGATGACGTGGTGGGGAAGAGGCGAAAATTATGGTGGGTAGCAGCCGTCGCACTTCTGGTGGCGGTGATCGCCGCGGGTAATTCCACGTTCGGGTGGAACATCCTGATCGACCCAAGCAATCCGAACGCCAAGTATCTGGGGGTCCTCAACCAGACCGTCGGCATCATCGGCGTCTTCAGCAGCATCGCCATCGGGCTGTACCAGATCCGGCTCAGCAAAAGGGCGGGCGGATCGGCCCCGGCCTCTGAAGGGCAGCCTCGACAGGACGGGTCCGGCGAGACCGCCCTCCCGTCCGCGCCCGTTCCACGCCGGAAGCCGGGCATCATCGACCACGGTGAAGACCTGGCTGATCTGCGACAGCGGCTGACCGGGAGTAGGTCGGGCATCGTCATCGTCACCGGCCCGCCGGGCATCGGGAAAGCGGAGCTTGTGGAGGAGGTGTTGTGGGAGTTGGAGCACACGCCCCCTGGGCCGTCCGGGCAGCCCGGGGTACGTGTCCTCCGCTGCGAGGCCGGCCCGGACATGGCTCCCGGCGCAGGCCTCGATGTCGGCATGCTGGCCGCCGCCGTCGGGAACCTGTCCGACGACGACGTAGCGTTACAGGAGGCGATCAGCTCCGACAGTCCCCCTCTCGACGAGCTCAGAGCCGCTCTGGAGAAGAGCGCAGGCGACACCCGTGTGATCATCGCAGTCAGGCACGCGGAGCACCTGCTCGACCCCGTGACCCGACAGTTGCGGGACCCTGAACTGGACGAGGCGTTCGAGGTCCTCACGAGGAACGACCAGGTTACGGTCATCGTGATCCTGATGACGCGGCACTCGCCTGAGCCCCTCGGACGGAGCACCTGGTCGAAGCTCCAGGAACCGATCAGCGTCAAAGGGCTCGATCGTCGTGACTTCATCGAGTACCTTCATCGCCTGCCCGCCGACGACACCGAGGTGTTCAAGGCGGTGGCGAAGCTTCACAGCCAACTCCGCGGCAACCCCCGCCTGGCCCAACTGGCCTACGCCGCCTTCCAGTCCGCCCGGCAGGAATCCAACGAGCTCCTCGCCGAGCTCAAAGACTCCAAGAGCGGTGATCGCGTTCTGGGCACCCTCATGCAGCACGTCATAGGCGGCCTCAAGCACCTGCAGCACCAGGTGCTCGAGGCCCTCGACGCGTACGACACTGCTGTCCGCGTCGACGCGGTGTGCGCCCTTGTCGTCGAGGAGCATCACGATCCGTATCCGGCCGCCCCCGTGCGCAACGCACTGGAGAAGCTGGTGAAAATGCACTTGGTCGTAAAAACGGCCCACGACGAATACCGCCTGGGCCTTTCGCAGACCGAACGGAAGTGGGCCGGCCTGCCGGATAAGAACAAACCCGTGAACGACAAGTGGCACAACCTGCTGCGCCGGGCCGCCTACGAGCTCCACGATCGGCGCGTCACTCCGCCACGTACCCTCGCGGACCTACGCCTCCATCTCGCCGAGCTCAGGGCCCTGCTGTGGGCGGGCGATCTGTGGGACCGTGCCTACAACCGGATTCACGATGACCTCGACCCGGAGTTGCGCACGCGGAACCACACGTCCCTCCTGCTCGAAGCGCGTGAGAAGCTGCGTGGCAAGCTCGGCAACGAGATGCGCGAGATGGCCAATCACAACGCGCTCGGCGAGCTGTATGCCTCCAAGAGCGACTTCCCCAAGGCCCACCAGGAGTTCAGCAAGGCGCTCGAGTACGCGAACGACCTGCGGAACCTTCCTCTCCGGACGGTGATTCGCGCTAACTGGGCCATGGTCTACTGGCGGAACTTCGAGGTCGAGACCGCGTACGGTTATTACGAGCTGGCCCGCGACGACCATGACGAACTGTCCCAGAGCAATCCAGAGGTTTACCGCGACCTGCTGCCGCTGCGGATGAACATCCTTGAAGGGCTGGCCGACTGCCATCGGCACTGGGGCGAGTACAGCGATGCGCTCCAATTCGCCGAGAAGGCCCGCGCCCTACCGGAGTCGACCGAATACCCGCACACGCCGGAGACACAGGGCCTCACCGTGCACAGAAGGGCCAGCATCGGTATGAAGCTGGCCTCTTGGCATGCCGAGCTCGGCGAGGATCGCATCACCGAGCAGATGGATGAAACCGTCCGAGCGGAGGTGAATGGACTCGGCCACGACTGGCTGCGGAGCGGCTACCTGAGCGGACACGCCTACCTCCTGGCTGGCAGGAACGCCAAGGAGGCGATAGAGGCTGCGGGACAGGCGGTGGAGCTCGCGAGCAAGTTCGCCGATCCCGTCATCTTGCTGCAGGCGCGAACCACCCTCTGCCTGGCCTACCTGAGAGAGCACGATCTCGACAGGGCCGCACGACAGGTCGAGGCGGCCATGCAGTACCACCGCTCTGGGGATTCGCTCCTGCCGCTCGCTCTCCAAGGGCTTGTCGCGGCGGCGGCCCCCAGCTCGGACACTGGTGGTCCCCGCGCGGGCGAGCTTTTCCAGCGCCTGCAGACCCAGGCCGAGGAGCGCCTCGATCAGGACTCGCACGATGTCGCGGCGTGGGACTTCAAGGGGTTCGCCGGCTGCGGACTGTTCCTGGACGGCCAGGGCGTTCTGAAGGATGCCATCGCAGCCTTCCACACTGCCCGCCACACTACCCGGGATGCGGCCAGGGTCAGGGAACCGACGCCTGGGCTGGTCGAGCAGTGGCTGTTCCTGCTCGAACGGCTGAACGCCTGTGGCCCCCGGCCGGGGCTACTGCAGCCGGTCATCGACGTTCTCGAAGCGACACAGCTCCATACCAGCGGATCATGAGCGAGGAGGTGAGCGGCCTCAGCGCCGGGTGCCTCCGCGAATCTCCGCGTCCTCCATCAAATCCGTGACGGCGGCGAGCCAGCCGCGTTCCTGCGCGCGGACGATCGCCTGGATCCGCGTGCTGACCCCCATCTCCCGGTAGAGCGTTTGCAGCAGCCGGAACATCGCGCGTTCGGAGTAGCCGACCCGCCCGGCGAGTTCGGCGACGGTGGCTCCCTCAGCGAGCTGTCGCAGCCATGACAGCTGTTGCGGACTGAGTGTCTCCGGGCTCGTCTCAGCCCGGTGCGCCCCAGTGACGAGTGCGGTGACCACAGCCGCCGGCAGCAGAGCCTGCCCGTCAAACGTCGCCTCCACCGTCCGCCGCAACACCACTGCTGTCACCTCGCGCGGCAGGACGGACCGGGCACCGGCCTGTACCGCCCGTGTCCCCAGCACGACGGACTCCTCCGCGATCAGCGCGATCACGCAGTGACCTCCGCCGACATCACGCAACCGCCCAAGGAGATCCCAGTCTTGTTCTCGTACGAGAGTCAGCAGCACCACGCCGCGCTGCTCCTGGCGCACCCACTCCAGCACATCGACTGGGGACTCGACCACGTGGCCCGCCGCGGACAGGACGGTGGCGACCCCCTGGCGATACATGGGTAGAGGGTCGACAACCGCTACGTGGACAGCCACCGGTGACAGGATGTCCCTTCTCCCACGGAAGCGGCACCAGCGGGCAGCAGATGCAAACGGGCTCCAGCCTAAGCATCAGGCTCGGCGGGTGCCCAGAAAGGCGAGGCGAATGGAGCAGGTTCCTGCAGCCTGTCGTCAGATGACCGCCAAGGAACGTGCATGGACCTGTGGCGTGCACCCTTCTTAGCGTCGGAGCCACCCACGCCAGGAGGTCTTCATGGACAGGAGTAACGCCTCGCTGTTCTACATGATTCATACCGACGGGCGAAACATGAACAGGTCGTTGCAGCCGACCGAGACGCTCGGTGTGGTCTGGGAGCGCGAGCGGCTGGCCATCCTGGAGCTCGCCAAAAGGCATCCAGACTGGACCCCGCAGGACATCAGAAAAGAGCTGATGCGATCAGAACGCGAAATGGTTCGCCAGCTCGGGGGCGAGTTGCTGCTGCGCCTGATCGAAGTGGTCACCGGCCAGAAAGGCCCAGGAACCAGTAGGATTCCCCTTCCTTAGTCCACAAGCGGCACTCGCTCGAGCCCGCCACGCCAAACGGTCACCCCACCTGGCCGGTCATCGGGATGTAGTGGTCGGACCCTGGGCGGTGTCCCTGACGCCGTAGCGCAGGTAGACCGCACCATCGCCGAAGCGCCGCTTGTCCATCAACTCCAAGTCGACGCGGACGTCCTCCGGGAGGAACGTGGCGCCGACGACGGCCGGTTCGACGAAAGGAGTACTCGTCTATCAGCTCAGACCGAATCGCCTGCGCCGCCCGACCGGACCTGGACACACCACGGCCCAGGTTGGCGCACCCACACCCGATGAGCGGGAACATCTTGCGTGGCTTTCGCCACGGCTGCTGCTCTGACCAGGCCATAACCGAGGCAGTGGCGGGCACGGAAGGTCGTTGTGCAGCGGCCGGTGTACGGACGATTAGCCAGGTACATACCGCCCATTCAGGTACACACTTGACTCCGTAAGCTCGAGCTCTCCTAAAGCGGGTGCCGCAGGTTCGAATCCTGCCGGGGGCACACACCTAGATCGGCATTTCAGGCCCTTGACCTGCGGTTTCACAACCGCAGGTCTTTTGCTTTGCGCCCTTGATAGGCAACCGACAGTGCCCGCATGCAGCCGTAAGACCATGATCAGGGGATATACATGGGATGATCTTGATAGCGTTTCCTCAGCTCAGACCCTAGATTCCCACCATCCCGTCCTCCGGCAACCACTACGGCCGCACCACACATTGGACGCCCGCCACGAGGGACCGTGCCAAATGCGTGCACAACCCCCTGTCCCTCCCGAAGGAACGCGGCGGTCTGTTCATGCGCTCCGGCGGCAGGCGGGGCGGGGCCTCGGCACGTCGTCCGCGCTGATCTGAAAGCGCAGCCCATCCATCAGATGATCAAGCTCATACGGGTCGTCGCCGACGCGTAACTCCGGTTGGGAAGGGCTGAATGAGGTCACCAGGCGCCAGTCGCGGGCGTAATGGAGGTCGTCCCTGTTGCTGATGTCCATACTGAGGCCGAAGGTCTCTCGACCGCCTGCGGTTATGGACAGCAGATGGCCGCAGTCGCCGCCTTGAACCGTTCGTCGGCCAGGAAACTCCACGGGGTCGTCCTGCTCGAGTGGCGGCCATCATCCCGTGATGACCTGACCCAAGGCCGCGCCCACGTCAGTCCGGGCGGAAGGAACGGCTCCGACTCCGCGTACACCAGCCGTGATGGAAACGGTCCATCACCCGATCGGCCACGCGCCTGACCCTCAGTGCTGCCAGCTGTGATGCCGTCACAAGACCAGAAGATCAGCCTTTCGTCCACGTACAAGTGCCGCTGAACTTGATGTAGGCGTCCGACTCCATGAGGGTCACAAAGCCCTGCCCACGCAGAACATCGTTGGCGATGATGCTGCCGATTTCTCCGGTCGCGTCCTTCAATCGGGAATAATAGCAACTATCACCACCAGCCGTACGATAGGTGCCTGGCTCGATCTCGCTTCCCACCTTGTACATGCCCGACGCGTACTTACCGGCAGGCGGTAATAGCTTGGCAGCGTCGACTGGTTCCCAGAGACAGTCGCCACTGAAATTGATGTACGCGTCCGTTTCTTGGAGAGCCACATATCCCTGCCCACGCAGGTTGTCGTTGGCGATGATGCTACCGATTCCGCCAGTCGCATCCCTGAGCCGAGAATAGTAGCAACGATCACCACCAGCCGTACGATACGTACCTGGTTCGATTTCGCTTCCCACCTTGTACATTCCTTCGCCGTATCCCGCCGTGGAACGTTCCGGTCTTGGTTGCGACGAAGTCTCTGGCACAACGGCCTGCGAAGTCTCTGGCGGCAGCACAGACTCTGCTTGGCTGGGCTGGGGTTGAGTAGGGAGAATCAGCCTCTCACGGCCGTCCTGCGAGACAACCGCGCTCGAACTCGGCTCGCTCAAGACACTGCCCCAGAGCACGGCTTGAGCGAAGAAAAGTATGACGGCGGAGACAGATGTCACCAAGCCCGTGACCGTGAATCCGGTACTCGTACGGCCCGCCATCATGGCCTTCACGGTCACCAACCCCAGGACCAGGCCGGTTAATCCCAGGGGAAGCGAAAGCAGCCCCAGGACGGGGATGAATCCGAAAAGTGTGCCGATGATGCCGAGCACCATGGCGCTGATGGCAAGCCCGTTCTGCTTCTGCTGGGGCATCGGCCCATAAGGGTCCGGATGGTGCATCGACATGGAGGTCCTCCTTACTTCACTGCTGCCAGGGCCGCGCTGCTTGCTCCCAAAGCTCTGAAGGGGCTCAGCGATGTGGACGCCCAGGAAAATTGCTGCCTGCACCGTTCCGCATGAGCACCTGTTCGATGGCCTGTTGATACGCGGACCATCCGCGCTCGCGACCGTCGGCCCAATCCCATTCGTGACGGTCTCCCCCGAATTCTTTGATATCAGGTGCGCGACCCAGGGCCTCGGCAATCTGAAGGTAAGTAACGCTGGCAGCGGCCAGGCGGGCTTTCTGGCGGCAGGAGTTCGCCAGCGGCGATCCCGGATTCTTCATGACCTCATCGAACGGCAGTCCGCCCAGAGCGGCGTAGACGGCATCAACGAAATCATGGGCGGCGCCGGGAAGGAGATCGACTCGCCGTGACGTGGCCGGTGCCCGTTCCCCGATGGCCGCGTAGAGGCCGGCCAGATCCCCGTTGAACCAGTGATTGGCCGCCGTGTCGGCGAACCGCGCGAACTGCTTGTACGTCGGGAGCTTGCCATTGGCAGCAACGAACTTGTTCAGCTCGTAGGAGACCTCGGTCAGCTCGCTCTTCCATCGGTGTTCGAGATATTCGGCCAGGTATCGATGGCTCCACCCCTGCCTATGACCCGTGATGATGTCCCTCAGTCTTTCGAAGCCGGCACGGCGCTCACCGATGATGACGCCCATGGAGATGCTCGTTCGGCCCGCGTTCGCGTTCTGCTGGTGTGAATACACCGGCTGGGGCTCCCCGAGATAGCGCTCGGCGTGTTCGAGTTCGTCGAAGAGACCGAGGTGGATGGGCGTACCGGCCTGTGCAAGTTCGTTCAGGTGACGACGGTAGTAGGAGCGCAAGCCCGAAAGGGGCGTACGGGAGGTCGGACCCTCACAGACGAACCAGGCCGTGAGCGCGACACCGTGCCAGAATGCGGCGGCGACGCCCACGGTCTCGGCCATGAGCCGGTGCGGGTAGGGCTCGCTCACAATCGTCTCCGGCCAACGCGGGAGGGTAACGCCGTCCCAGAGGCGATCCACTTCCTCAACCAGATCTGGGGACAAGAGCCAGCGGTAGAGCTGCCGGGTGGGGCCGAATCCGGCTCTGATCGCGTATGGACCATCTTCGACCAGACCCCACAACGGATGCATGCCGGGTGCCTGGCGGGCATGGACGGCGTCGAATTGCGACCACCATCGCCGTAACACGTCGACACGCTGCTCCACGGGAGACACAGAGCTCCCCTGGCCCAGGAAGGCCGCGAGCATGGCTTGAACGTCGCTGACGTCGATACCCTGCTGAGCCGCGACGGCTTCGGCCTTGGCCGACCCGCCGACGAACAGCTTCGCCTCTGGCAGAGCGGTGACGATCTCTTCGCCCGACCCTGGAGGCATCTCCACATAATCCAGGTAGGACAGCCAGTCACCACCGAAGTAGGCGCTCAACACCGGCTGAAGGGCCTTGGTGAGCACCTTGCGCGCCAGGGGTGTCCCGCTCCGCGATTTCTTCAGTGTCGCGCTGATCAGCGCCTGGATGCGTGCGGCGCGAAATCGTGCGGCCACCTGGAGCGGATCGGCCCTGGTCAGCTCATCGAGCAGAGCAAGTCTGGCCCGTACCTGGCCTCCACGATCAAGGCGGCTCCAGCCCGCACCGTAGACGAAGACGCGGCTCTGCGGGGTGGGGGCCAGGCCCATGGTGGCGTACCTGGCCGTGATCTGACCCCAGGTCTCCTCCTGCTCCGCGCCTGGCTTGGACGAGCCAGCCGCCCGGACCGTGATGGGCGCCATCAGGTCGTCGAACAAGGGAATGAGCAGGCACCATGCCGCCAGCGCATCCGGTGCGGCGCCGAGATGCACGCGGGCCACCTCGTTGGTGGCGAGCGTCATGGCGTGCCAGGGATAGTGGCGAAGGTGTGCGGGCAGGTTGAGTACGCCCGCCTTGAGGGACATCTGCTCGGTCAGGTACCAAGCGCCTCTTTTCTGTTGCTTAGAGAGGCTGTACATCTCCCGTACGAGCCCCTGTTCCTCCCGGCTCAGGCTGCTCAGGGCCAGGGTGTCGTTGTTGCTGGAGCCCTGCACTCCTGTGACAACGGATACCGGGCGGTGTCCCGCAAGAGCGATCGAGAGTACGTTCGCCACCAGCTGATCGAGCTCCGCGAACCTCGAGCTCCGGCCGGTGTCACGTTCCAGGCGCAGGAACTGGCCGGGCTCCGCCGTCGCGAGCGCGGATGCGAACGGGTGCTCACCCATGGGTGCTCCTCATGACCGCCACGAACTGCTCGAACGGTCGTGGTTCCGATGTTTGCGCCACATATCTGGCGTAGGCCTGGGCCATCGCATGCAGCCGCCGCTCCTCCACGCGAGCCTCGATGCTCACCGGCGTGTGCAGGAACTGCTCGCGCGTGTCGCCCTCCTCATGGACGACGCTGGCCCGCAGACGTTCTTCGGCTGGCCATCCGCCCAGCGAGCTGCCGCCGCGATCGGGAACCGGCGCGTCGCCGAAGTCGTCGGCATCGGGCGGGCGAGGATCCATGTCGTTCTCGACCCGCAGGGTCTCGAGGTGCTCATCAAGGCCGAGCTCTCCGTGATACACCAGGTCGAGATGCTGTTCCTGGCGTCGCGCACGGAGCTCGGGATGCTGTACGACCCGGATGCCGCGTCCCACGAGCTGATAGAACTCGCCGAAACTGCCGTAGGGCCGCATCGGGACCACGATGGCGATGGGCGGCAGATCGTAGCCCTGGCCGAGCATCTTCATCTGCACCACTGCTTGCAGCGTCCCCGCTTCGCCTTCGTAGCGGGCCCTGACGGCGGCGATCTCGGAGTCGGACATGGAGTGGTGCAGCACACTGGCGGCAATGCCGTAGGCGTTCGCGATGCGTGCGACCTGCTCCGCGTGCCCCTTGCCCAGGGCGGCGAACAACACCCGGGGACGGACAGGCGCGAGGGCCCGGATCTGAGCCGCCAGACATCTTCTGACGCTCTCCATCACCTTGCGTATCGGCTCCTCCGAGGTCGCGGTGATCCGAGCGACCTTGCGCTCGTCCGCCAGAACCTCCAGCAAGGCATCCTTGCCGACGACGCGCTCGCGCAGGCCGTCCGGCCAGAGGATCTCGTATTCCGTCTGTCCCACTTCCGGGCTGAACCGCTGTGCACGCAGGTGCTTGGCGTGCCCGTCCGCGATCGAATCGATCAGCCGGTAGCGATAGACCACGTCAGCGGTCACCGGTCGTCCGTCACCGCGGCTGAAGCAGGCCGACATCAGCAGCCGACGGGCATGCGGGAAATACGCGAAGAGCCGCCGGTACGACTCCGCGGCCGCGATATGCGCCTCGTCGACCACGATGAAATCGATGTCGTCCGGGGCGAGTTTGCCGAGCAGCCCGCTCTCCCCATCACCTTCGCTGAGAGAGTGGAAATTCGTGACAATGACTTCGGCGCGTAGCAGGCGTTCCCGGGAAACGGCGCGAATGGCGCCCTGCGCTCGGTCGAGCACCTCGACGACGGGCGGCCGGAGGCCGGAGATGAGAGGGCCGCCCGGAAGCGTGAACAGCACGTTGCCCGCCGTCGACGCGTCGAGCGCCCGGGCGAAGGTGCCTCTGATCACCCGGCCCGGTGTGACGATCAGCGCCCGTCGCCGGGCGAAGGCAAGCGTGGCGGCTACGCCCAGCGCCGTCTTGCCGGCACCCACGGACATCACACAGGCGGCGTTGATCTGCCCCCGCCGGTAGTAGTTGGCCAGCGCCACAATGGCCTCGCTCTGACATTGCCGCAACGGCTCCAGAGTCAGGCGCTCCCGTACCTGGTCGAAATAGTGCCGTTCAACCACCTGTGGCCGGGCGGGGGGCGTGATGATCGCCAGTGGGGTCGTGCCCATGTCGTCAGGGACCGGAACGATGGGCTGCGCGATGAGGTACGTCGCCAGTAGAGGGTCGTCACGGAGAACGCGCTGGAGTTGCTCGACGCACAACCTGGCGTCTCGGCGGATCATCTCGTACGAGAACCGCAGCACGGTATAGCGCAAGCCGACCAGGTGATTCTGCCGGATCCTGTCGTGCAGGAAAGCCGTCCTGTCGCTGTGGTACGCGAACCCGTCCAGCTCGATCGCGACACGCAGTCGTGACCCTGTCAGCAGAAAGTCCAGGCGATAGTCATGTCCATCGGCCGTCACCGGGTGCTGCCCGCTCACGTGCTGTGCGATCCCACTCGTCGCTGCGAAGCTGAGCACCCACTTGACGAAGGCGTTCTCAAGAAATGAGTCGCCCCGGATCAGATCGACCAGACGGGCCACCTTCACTGCCCCTCTGCGTCGAGTGCGGCCACTTTCGCCTCCAAGTCCGCGCGCCGGTAACTCTCCCCGAACCGCTGGGCCCGTCGGCTCACCGCAACGGCATCGCGAAGCGCGCCCTCGGTCTCCAGAAGCTTCATCCAGACCTCCACGGACGCGAGCCGAGCAAACCCTCGTGTCAGATCCGCTTCGTCAATCGCGACAGCATGCGGGACCGCCTCTATCAGGCCGAGGTCGAGGGCAGCGAACACCTCAACGGATTGCAGCCCCTCGGGCGCCGGCCGGCGCCGCGACCACAACTGCTTGATGGCGCCCTGCAAGAGGAAGTGGTAGTCCGACGCGGTGCCCGGAAGTTCCACTCCTTCCCACACCCAGCGAACGAGCCCGTTCGTATCCATGTGTCCGATGTCGGCGAAAGCCCGGCGGTGTGCCGGAGAGCCACTGCTATCACCCTCCGGAGTCGGCCAGTACAGATACCGGGAACCGCGCTCCTGGCGAGGCCGTACATGAGCATCCGGCAGCCGGGAGCGGTCGATGTCAGGGCTGCCAGCGAACCGCATGCCGGAGATGTCCGCCATCCGCGTGTACCACCGTGTCACCGGCCTCCCCCTCCGCCAGCGTCTGAGCAGTCAGCGAGAAGATCATCGTCCGAAAGGCGTCAAGTGTTACGGCGGCGGCAACCTTACCCGCCACCCAGAGTGCGTTGGGAGACCTGTGTCCGGTGTGATGTTGGGGGCGGCGGCAGCTATGCGACACCGCCCGCTCTCGGCTATCCGCTCGTGGTGACTTCTCACTGCCAATCACTTGATCACTGTTTTACCTGGTCAATGCCTGGTCTGTGGCGGGAAGAGCACGAAGTTGGCGCTCGTTCCTTGGATTTTGGTGTGCCCGAAGCCCGAGCCCTGCTTGGCATACCCGTTGATGCACCGCTGCATAAGGTCGATGTCGAGGAAGGCCAGCATGTCAGCGCCGGGCAGCAGGGCGTGTGCCGTGCCAGTGCGGCGAGTACCTGCCGGGCGACCGTGTCCAGCAGGAGTGTTCACCCCACCTTCCGCTCGCGGGTCACATGCTCGCCGGTCAGGCGCTCCATGCCTGCCGCTCGGCCAGCCGCAGCGCCGGAGCATGGCCGCGTGGGAGACCAGATGCTCTTCGTCGAAGATCGCGTGAGCGTTGCTGGCGGCGTGGGAGAATCGCCTGGCAGCTACCCGAACCGGACTTCCATCGGCAAGCGACGACGAGCTTACGAACAACAAGATCCACCGCTACGTCACGCCTTCACCTCGTGCTCTGCCGGGCACACGGAAAAGCTTCAGTGGAGGACCGTCGTCGAACGCGAAACCCCTCACGAGCACGCCCGCAAGGGGTTTCGCAGACTACATCAGCGACAATGGGCCAACGTAAACAAGATGGCGATTTCGAACCTTCCATACCCAAGTGTCGGAGGGATAGTCGCTGAATATCTCCAGGACGAATCCGTTGGATAGCCGCAGCCGAGGATCGACGGGCAGAAACGCCGACTGAGCTTCCACGTCCACTACCTGGGTATCGGCAAGTATGCGGAGATGTTCCCGAACATCGCCCTCTTTGCTCTGTCCTCCCAGCATGAGGCGCCCGTGCTCGTCAAGCAGCCGCCACGACGACAGTATGCTGAGCGACCATCCTTCACCTCCGAGCAGGAGACTGGGCTCGTCATAGCTGAGCTCGTCGATTCGCAACGGCAGGCAGTCGCGGAGACGCTCGAGACAAGTGGCCGTCATGGCATCAACTCTACGTGGGTCTGTGCACGGAATTCCTGCTTCCAGTTTCCCTGGAAGTTCTTCGGCTTCTGCGGCGGCTTTCCCGTGAACGGATTCACCGGGCTTCCCCTTCCGTTCTCGAAGGACGCGCGAAGTCCGGCATAGTTGGTCGGCTCCATGATTCTCATGCTCGATCCATCAGGGAGAAGGTATTCGCGGCCTGCGGAGGCTGTCGGAGTAGACGTGACGTGTCCGGCGCTCTCCGCCGCCTGGAGACCTGCCTTGAGTCGGGTCGCACTGGTCGGTACGGCCACGCCGTTGGCACTTGCCACGAAGTCCGCCGAACCGCAGTTGTGGACGAGAACGCCCGCACTCGCGCGTCCGACGTGGTAGGTGTGAACATCGGCGACGGTCAGGTTGTGGACGCGCTGGATGGCGGTCCGCTTCTCGATCGCGGTGATCTTGACCCAGGTGCCCGCGGCCGTGCGCAGCCACATCCCGGGGACGAGGGCCTCCGCCGCGATCCACGCCTTACGGGCCTCGATCCAGAACGGGTGGCCATCGGTGGCGACGATGACGTCGGTGACCCGGCCGCGACCCGTGTCGGTGTCGACGGTGATCTGGACGAGGTTCTTCCGGCCTTCACCGGTGATGACGTTGACGACGGGTCGTGAGGTTGTCTTCCCCGTCCTGGGGTCGGTGGCCTTGACCTTGTCGCCGAGTTCGACCTTTTCGATGGGCTTGGTGCTGCCGTCGGCCATCAGGACAGCCGTCCCGGGCACGAAGCTGTTGGTGAGGCAGTTCGCCAGAGTTCGTTCGGCGGCGGCGAGCTCGTCCTTGGCCTTCAGCCAGCCGACGAAGGAGTCCTTGGCCTTCACCAGCAGGCCGCCGACCTTCTTGCCGAGCTCGATGGCCTTGCCCCATTTCCAGGGCAGGCCGTACTTGACCGCCGCCTTGCCCAGGACACCGCCCGCCACAGAGGTGAGGACGTTGACCGCGGTCTCACCGCAGGCGGCCAGGTCGCCCGTGGTGAAGCAGTCGATGCCGGCGGTGATGCCGACTTCTTCGGCTGCGACCTTGGCCAGCGCCACCACCGTGGTGATGATCTTCTGCTTCTCCGCCTCGACCTTGGTCTGGGCGGTGGCCACCGCCTGCTGGGCGGCGGCGGTGCCGGTGGCACGGCTCCCGCTGGAGGTGGAGGTGGAGGTGGTCGTAGGGGTGGACGGTTTGGCCGCGGGTTTGGGCTTGGGTTTCGGCGTGTAGGTGGTGTCGCCTGTTTCGCAGAAGGAGGCGCAGGCCGTCAGCAGGCCGGTGGGGTCGCTCCAGGTGAGCGGGTTGTTGCCGGCGTAGGCGTAGCCGTGGATCTGCTGGGGGTCGGTCAGGTCCATGATCGGGTCCACGCTGACGAACCGTCCGAGGAGCGGGTCGTACTCGCGGGCGCCGAGATGGGTGAGACCGGTGGTGTCGTTGATGCCGGTGCCGAGGAAGCCGTGGTCGCCCGGCCAGAAGCCGGAAGATCCGCGGAGGCCGCCGAAGGGCAGGGTCCGGCGCAGCGACACGTTCTGGGTCGCGCCGTGGACGGCTACCTGGCCGGTGCCCTGGTGGTCGGGGGCGAGGAAGGTGACGGTGCTGGCGCCGGTGCGGACGGCGATGGTCTGGCCGTCCACGTTGTAGTAGCGGGTGCCGGAGACGACGGCGGTCTTCTTCAGCTCCATGCCGTAGGGCAGGTACAGGGTGACCGTGGTGCCGTCGCGGCGGATCAGGCGGTTGCCGTCGGCGTCGTAGAGGTAGGAGCTGGTCTTGGTGCTGTCGGTGACCTTCTCCAGGCGGCCTTCGGTGTCCCAGGTGAGTGTCTGGGTCGTGGTGCCGATCTTGCGGGTGGTGGTGTTGCCGACGGCGTCGTAGCCGAAACTGTCGGTACGCGCGCCCGCCGCGCCGGTCTGGGTGACCGACGAGAGCCGGTGCTGGCCCTGGCCGGCAGCCGGATAGGTGTAGGTGCGCCCGGTATCGGCCGCGCCGGCCACGCCGTGCTGGGTCTCCTTCGTGCGGTTGCCGGTGGCGTCGTAGGTGTAGGAGTGCCAATACGGCTGGATGCCGCCGATCACGCTGGAAGCGGGGGCGGCTGTGCAGTCGGTGTCGCCCTCGGTCCAGGCTTCGGTCAGGCGGCGCAGGTGGTCGTAGCCGAAACACTGGGTGTCGGTGCCCGACTTGGACACGTCCGCGATGGAGGTGATGTTGCCGGCCGGGTCGTAGCGGTAGGTGGCCGAGCGCTCCACGCCGGTCTGGTTCTCGCGTTCCACGCGGGAGTTGGACAGGCGCTGGGTGCCGTGCTCGTAGGAGTAGGTGAACCAGGCGTGCTTGCCCGCTGTGGTGCCGACCTCGTACTGGCCTACCTTGCCGGTCAGGCCGTAGGTGGTGGCCGTCAGGTAGGTGTTCAGGTTCGAGGTGAGGGTGGTGGGCCGGGCGAGTTCGTCGTAGCCGTAGACCACGCTCTCAGCGTTCATGCCGCCGGCCTGCGGGAAACCGATGGACTGGACGGTGCCGTCCAGGTTGTAGCTGGTGCCGAACTGGTAACTGCCGGCGAGCGTTCCCTCGGCCGACGGGACGGTGACCGTGGTCTGGGTGGCCCGGCCCATCGTGTCGTAGGCGGTGACCGCGCTGGTGTACGCCTGCCCCGCTGACCAGCGGGTGGACGACGTGATCGCGCCCTTGCGCAGGGTGTCGTGGACGAACTCGGTCAGCAGGGTGCCGGTGGCCGAGCCGTCGCGGGTCTGGGTGACGCGGTCGAGATCGTCGTAGCCGGTCCAGACGGTCTTGCCTCGGGCGTCGGTGGTGGATGTGACGCGGTCGAGGTCGTCGTAGGCGGTCTTGGTGACGCCCTTGTCCGGGTCCGAGCTCTCGATCAGGCGGCCGCGCTGGTCGTAGGTGTACGTCCAGACGTTGCCGGAGCCGTCGGTGACCCTGCCGACCCGCCCTGCCGGCGTGTAGCCGTAGGTGGTCGCGTCATAGGCGCCGGTGGGGCTGTCGCCCTTGTACTGGCGCTTCTCGATCACCTGGCCGCGCGCGTCTGTGATCGTCGTGGTGGGCGTGCCGCCGGCGGGCGGGTCCACATGCACGCGGTCGCCGCCGTAGCTCGTGGTGGTGCGCCACTTCTCCTGGCCGACGCCGTTGCCGGCCAGCAGCTTCTCGACCGTGACGCGGCCCAGGCCGTCG
Source organism: Nonomuraea composti (assembly GCF_012034275.1). Taxonomy (NCBI): domain Bacteria; kingdom Bacillati; phylum Actinomycetota; class Actinomycetes; order Streptosporangiales; family Streptosporangiaceae; genus Nonomuraea; species Nonomuraea composti. The sequence goes on from NZ_JAATEP010000052.1 coordinate 52,826, forward strand.
TACTCGTAAGCCGCCTGCGACTCCACGCCGTCGGTCACCTTGAACAGCGATGGCTCCGGCGCGCCGGTGGCGTAGTAGGCGGCGTAGCTGCGCTCGACCAGACCCCGCTCGTTGTAGAAGGTGTCGGTCAGCAGGCGGCCGCCGTTCGGACCGGGCGATTGAGTCTGGCGCGGGCGCAGCAGGCCGTCCATGAGCGTGTAGCTCCACGGGCGGTAACCGCCGGTGTTGTTCAGCGAACGGGTGCCGACCGCGACGATGGCGCCGCTCTTGATCGTGTAGCTGTACTCGGTGTTGGCGTCCAGCCCGGCCGACTTGGGGTTGTTCGGCAGCCATACGCCGATGAGGCGGCCGAGCCCGTCATAGGTCAGGTCGGTGCGGGATCCGGCCGCGTCGATGTTGGCGGTCGGCAGGCTCCAGGCCGCGTCGAGCTCGGTCGTGGTGGTCAGCGCGGTCGCCGCGTCCCCGGCCTTGGCGGGAGGGGTGGTGCTGGCGATCGACGTGGCCAGGCCCTTCGCGGGTGTGTAGGTGGTGGTCGAGGTGCGTCCCGCCACGTCCGTCGAGGTCAGCTCGCGGCCGTAGGCGTCGTACGTGGTCGTGCCGACCGTCGCGTACGTGGCCGTGGTGCCGTTGTGCGCGGCGAGCTTCTCGACCTTGGTGGACTGCCCCTTGGACGGGGCCGCGCCGAGGGCGCCGTTGTCGAAGTAGGTGCGGACGTCGGCGATGACCTGCTTGGCGCGGTCCGGGGCCGTGGCGCAGCCCACAGCGACGGTCTCCTCGCGGGAGACGTAGTTGATCAGCCAGTCGCGCGTGTTGGGCGTGGTGTGGGTGATGCGTACGCACTGGTCGTCGGCCGCGGTCGCGACGTCGCCCTTGTCGTCGGACTGGGTACGCAGACCGTAGGTGGTGTCATAGGTGTGGTCGACGCGGGTCTCGCGCCAGCCGCCCGCCTCCAGCGCGGTCCAGGTGCGGGCGCTGCCGATGCCGGTCAGGGCCGCGGTGACGGTGCCCCAGGGCCGGGTGCGGCCGGCGGACTGGTGCCGCCACGGAGTGTTGACCGTCTTGGACACCACCGCGCCGCCGGGCTTGTCGTACGTGATGGTCTTGAGCAGGAAGCCGTCCAGGCCCTCAAGGTCGGTGTGCGTGCCGCCCTCGCCGTCGGAGACGGTCACGGTCTTGGTGTCCGAACCGTCCTTGGTGGCCCGGTCGCCGTTCATGCCGCGCAGGTACAGCGACGTCTGCTCGGTCTTCATGCCGACTTCGGGACCGCCGCCGGTACGCGTGGTGACCTTGCCGTAGCCGCGCCACTGGCCCCAGGTCTTGTACTTCTCCTTGACCAGGCCGTCATCGTCGTCGAAGTGCCAGGCCGCACCGCCCTCGTAGGTGTAGCCGGTGGCCATGTCGGGCGCGAGCCCGGTGCGGTCGGAGGCGATCACCTTGGTGACCACGTACTTGTGGAACCAGTCCCGCACGGGGTTCGCGGTTCCGCCCGGCTCCCAGAACACCGGGAAGCAGCGTTTGTCGTTGTCCGAGGGGGCGGGCAGGCTGTCCAGCGCGCATTCGGGCTCGCTGTAGCTGACGTCGAGCTGGCCGCCGGACTCGTCATAGATCGTGCCCAGGCGGTACTTGACGAACGGCGGGATGTCGTCGCCCTGCTTGTCCAGCCGGTTCATGAGCTGGACGTGGTTGAACGTGACCGGCGGCAGGCTGACCGGGGCGCCGGTCGCCAGGCCGGTGTGCTGGATGGACTTCAGGAGCAGCGCCTTGTCGGCATCCGCCTCGCCCCACAGATGATCCAGCGTCCAGGAGTCGACCGGGCGGTAGGAGCCGTCGGCCTTGAGCACACTGGTGGTGACCTTGGTCAGCCGCTTGCGGGTGAAGAACGCGGGCGCGAAGACCTGCTCGCACTCACCGTCGGCGTTCTTGCACTGCTGGTCCCAGGGCACGTCCGGCCACTGCTGCGGCTGGTTGTCGATCTTGTCGGGGGCGCAGTCGAATCCCGACTCGGGGATGCAGCGCTCGGCCACCTCGAAGTCGACCCGGCCCAGCGGCTTGCCGGTGTAGACGGCGTCGGAGCGCAGACCGTAGTCGATGTGGTCCAGCCAGGAGCCGCGGTCGTAGGGGGTGTCGTCCTCCTTCTTGAGGTTGCGGCCGTAGTGGTTGCCCTCGACGTCGTAGTAGTACGCCATGGCGTTGCCGGAGGGGTCCACGACATAGTCGAGGTTCCAGCGGTAGGCCTGCTGGCACCAGGAGCCGGCGAAGCCGCCGTCGTTGCAGGGCTCACCGGAGTCGTTGCCGAACACCGGGACGGTCAGGGCCGACTTGGTGGCGCTGTTGCCGTTCCAGCCGGGCAGGCGGTTCAGGCCGAAGAAGTACTGGGTGCCGTCGGTGGTGGTGACCCGCCAGTGCTCGCCGTTGTCGTCACCGTTGGTGGTGCCGGTCAGGTGCTCGACGCGGGTGCCGTCGTCGTCCTTGAGCTTCCAGATATCCGAGCCGGGAGCGGTCTGGACGAGGTCTCCGCCCTTGCCGTTCCAGGTGAGGGTGGCGTTGGGGTAGGCCCAGCACAGGTCGCCTGGCTTCTCCAGGTCCGTGCCCTCACCGTCGTCCTGGCAGGCCTTGTAGCTGCGTTCGATGAAGCCGGGCGAGAGCTGGAAGCCCTCACCCACCCAGGAGGTCTGGCTGTTGGTGTTGGCGGTCTTGCCGTCCACGCTCGTCGAGGAGTAGGAGACGGCCAGGTCCGGCGTCAGGTCGCCGGGCACGGGCGGCACGCGCATGGGATACGACCAGGTGAAATCGCCCGTGTTGGTGCCCGCGGACCAGGTCGCCGAGGCCGACAGCGAGGTCGCCCGGTAGTCGCCCTGGCTGCCCGACGGTCCGGTGATGGCGGCCAGCACCATGGGCTCGCTCACGGTCAGCGCACGCGTGTCCGCCTCGAACGTGATCTCGCCCGTGAGCGTGCTCGCCGCGGGGTCGTTGGCCGACGCGATCGCCGTGGCCTGGCGGCATTCGGTCTTGTCCGGGCTGGTCAGTGCGCAGGAAGGCAGACGTACCAGGCGCAGGCGGCTGCCGTACGAGCCTCCGTACGCCTGCTTGAACGACGAGTAGTCCAGCTTGACCCCAGCGCGGCCCGGCCCTGTGTTCTGGGACAGGCTGAAGAGGGGGCCGTCCAGCCCCAACCGCTGGGCGGCGGCCCTGTCGTGCACCTGGAGCTTCACCTTGAGCGCGCCGCTCTTGCTCTTCGGCGTGGCGGGGACGGTGAGCTGGAGCGGGGAATCCTTGAGGGGAGCACCCAGGTCCGCTTCCACCGTCATCGCGCGGGGCCAGTCGATGGTGGCGGGGATCGGGCTGTGCTTGGCGGCGGCCGGATCCGGCTTGCGGTCGCGTACGGCCGCCTGGCCGCCCTTGGCGACGCGGTCGTGGCTGGTGACGTCCGGCCGGACGTTCCTCCGCGGCTCGGCGCTGACCGGCTGAGCGTGCAGAGTGGTTAAGCCGACACCGCTGAGCGCGAGCACCGCGAGTGCCCGCGTCCAGCGGTCTCGCCTGCGTGGCAGCGTGCTGCCCACGTACTACCTCCAGAAAAAGCATCATGAGAAAGAACGGGCTGGGCCTCCAGGGCCCAGCAGCGTCAGGAGTTGGCGAGAAGGGTGATTTCCTCGGTGGTGAGCGCGCCCTGGTAGGCGTGGACCTCGTCGATCGCCCCGGGCCAGGCGTTTCCGTAGCTTCCGCTGACGAACTTGGTCCGGCCGATCTGCAAGGCCCCGCTGCCGTTCCACGGAGTGTCGTGAGTGGTCGAGCCCTGCGGCGCGCCGTTGACGTACAGGCTGACCTTCTTGCTGGTCGGGTCGTAGACGCCGGCCAGGTGCGTCCAGGATCCGACGACCGGCGCGGCGCTGGAGACGGCGGTGCGCGCGGCGGCGGTCGAGGTGTCGTTCGCCCTGATCCGCATGATCCACCGCTGGGTGGCCTGTTCGTAGCCCAGGTAGAACGCGCTTCCCCCAGCGCTGTCCTGGGATACGACGGCGTGGTTGGCGGTGGCGCTGTCCAGCTTGACCCAGGCCGTCACCGAGAAGGCCCGGTCGGTCCGTACGGGAGCGACCGTCGTGGCGGCGTAGGCGCCGCCGGTCAGTTGCACGGCGCAGCTTCCCCGCACGTCCTCCACCCAGCTGACGGTGCCGTTGAGCGTGGCGTCGTGGCCCTTGCCGGAGTTGTCGTAGGCCGTCGTGCCGTCACATTCGTCGAGGTTGAGCAGCAGCTCTGGCGCGATGGGCGGGTAGGTGGGCAGTTCCGTGCTGTTGGCGAGGGTCTGGATCTGGCTCTCGCTGGCGATGCCGGTGAAGGCCCAGGTGTCGTCGAGCCGGCCGGGCCAGTACTCACCGTACGCGCCGCCGGTCTTGGTGCGGCCCAGTTGCAGGCCCTTGGTCGCGGTGAAGCCGACGGTGTTGTCGCGGAGCGACGCCGACTCCTCCAGCTGGCCGTTCACGTACAGGCGCAGTTGGTCGGCGAACGCGTCGTACACCACCGCGAGGTGGTCCCAGGAGGAGTTCGTCTGGAAGCGGGGGTGGCTCGCGGTCTGGGACACGGCGCCGGTGGCGTCCTTGTCCGGTACGTCGATCTGCCAGGCTCCCTGGTTGGCCGGATCGGCGGAGTCGGGCAGATAGCGCAGGGTGAAGGCGCTGTTGACGTTGCCTTCCTCGCTCAGCACGGTGACCGGCTTCTGCGGGCGTCCCGCAGTGCTGGCCCAGGTGGCGACGGTGAAGCTTTCGCCGGTGTTGACGACCGGGGCGGCGGTGGCGGCGTAGCCGCTGGTTCCGTTCAGTGTCAGGGCGCCGGTGCCTACCGCGACGTCCGCTACGTCGATCGAGGCGCCGCCGCCGAGAGTGAGGTGGCGGGCCTTGCCGCTGTCGTCGCCGCTGACGGTGGGAGTGCCGGAGGCGGAGTTCAGCTTCCAGCGACCGGCCGCCGTCGGGTGCGTGGTGAACAGGTCACGGGCTTCGGTGCCGGTGACCACGCGGTCGTACAGCCGCACGTCGTCGATGGAGCCGCCGAACAGGGTGCCGGGGCCGCCGCTGTAGGCGCCCGAGCCGATGAACACCGGGCCGGTGGCGTTCCAGTCGGTGGTGAAGGCGGTGCTACCGGCGAGCGTGCCGTTGACATACAGGCGGAGCTGCCCGGAGGTGGCGTCGTAGACGCCCACCAGGTGTTGCCACTCGCCCCCCTGCGGGGCGGCGGTGCTGTTGACGCGGACACCGGTGGCGGAGGTGGTGTCGCTGGTGGCGCGCATGAAGCTCCACCGGTCGTAGCCGGGCGAGTAGAACAGGTCGAAGCCGGACTTGATCGCGCCGGCCTGGGCGACCACGTTCATCTGTCTGCCGGGCTTGGTGGTGGCCAGGCGCACCCAGGCGGCGATCGAGAAGCTCTTGCCGGTGTCAAGGGCCGGGCCCTCGGCCTTGGCGTAGGTGCTGGTGCCGTCCAGGTCGAGGGCGGTGCCGTCGGCGCCGGGGACGCCGAGGGTGGCGTTGCCCGTGAGCGTGGCTGGGATCTGCCCGGACAGGGTGGTGGAGCCGGCCGGATCGTCCATGCTCCACTCGGCCTTGGCCGGGGTGCCCGCCTTGACGCGGAACAGGTACTGGGCGACCGCGCTGGCGTTGCCGGCCGCGTCCAGGGCCTTGACCCGCAGGATGTTCACGCCCGCGGTGGACGGCATGATGCTGATCGTGACCGGGCCACCGCCGGTGGTGGTGCGTTCGTAGGCCGACGAGGGGTCGGTGTTGAGACCGATCTGGTACCTGACCACGTCGGTGGCGGTGGTGTCGATGGTGAAGTCGCCGTACCGGCCGACGCCGTCGATCCATGGGTCGTCCGGGTTGTCGGGGTCGGACTCCGGATAGGCCGTCGAGGTGATGGCCGGAGCGGCGGGGGCGCTGGTGTCGTACAGGAAGGTGCAGAAGATGGCGCCGCTGCCCTCACTGCTGTAGGCGCTGTAGGTGGTGCCGTCGTAGGAGCGGACGTCCCAGGAGAGCATCTTGCCCTGCGGCGGGTTGAGCGTCGCCGGGATCGTCATCTGGAACTGCGAGCCGGACGCCTTGGCGTCGGTCAACGGCGAGGTCCACTTCAGCGCGCCGTCCCAGAACAGCCGGAACTGGCCGCGGACCTTGGCCGCGTCCTCGGTGTCGGCGTCGCGCAACGTCGCGTACAGGACCGGCACCTTCTGCAGTTTCGGGCCGTTCGGCGACACGCAGGCGCCACCCGGGTTCATGCTCAGGTCGGCGGGCTTCGGCTGCTGCGGCGGGGTGTTGTAGTTGACCCGCAGGTACGCGTCGTCGCCGAACCGCTTCCAGCCGATCATGTCGCTCTCGTTCGCGGCCCGCAGGCCGAACGCCATCCGCGACTGCCCGTCAGCCAGCGCCTTGGTCAGACCGGCCTTGGCGTCGAACTCGACGTTCTTGGCGGGGCAGTTGGCGTCGTGGCCGAAGGCCACGTCACGCGAGTCGAGCTGCTGACGCCACCAGCCGGACGTCTTCTGCTTGTCCCAGTCCAAGGCATCGGCGAAGTTGTCCGTCCACCACAGCTGAACGGCCCGGTCCTCGCACGAGGCCGACCACACCTCCTTGGCCTGGAACTCGGCCGAGATGATGCTCTTGCCCGCGTACGCGCCGATCGGCAGCTCGTAGTGCAGGCGCTTGACGTGGTTGCTGCCGCAGCGCGCGTCGAGGCCGGTGCTGCAGTAGCCCATGCCCTCGTCGTTCTTGCCCTTGAACTTGTAGTAGGGCGTGGACGGGAAGGCGCTGGTGGTCATCGCCCACTCGTTGGCCTGCTCGGTCTTGAACACCGGGTCGATGTAGAGGGGGAAGGTGGTGTTCTCGCCGGTCAGCAGGTCCTTGTCAGGCACCAGCGCCAGGTTGTCCTGAGTGACCTGGACGCCGAGCTCGGCCACCTTGGCGCCTTCGCCCGGGCCCTCGGCGGAGCTGACCTGCCCGGGCGCCACCGCGGCCGCTTCGGGCGTACGAGCCGCCACTGCGGCCTGGGCGGGCGCCGAGTCCCACATCAGCGGGGTGGGCGCCCTGAACACGGTGGCCCCCGAGACGGCGTCCACGGCCGACATCGCACCGGTGCCGTCCTTCCGCATGGTCAGCCCCTTGCCGGACAGCCGGTAGCTGATATGGGACAGGGCCGGGTTCGCGGCCGCCTCGCGGGTCTTGACGACCAGGACGTGGGAGAAGCCGTCCACGTCAGCGCGTGCTTGCAGGTCCACGCCGGGCAGCACCTCGGCATAGACGGCGGTGTCACCGTCCAGGGTCGGTGCCGGCAACGTGCTGTTCCAGCCCAGCGACAGGTCCCTGCCGGCCAGGCCCATGGTCGCCAGCGGCGCTTCGCCACCGGCGGAGAAGCGCAGGTCCACAGTAGAGGCCACGGGGCCGATGGAGCCGTCAGGCTTCGGCTCCAGGCGGGCATCGGTCTTGACCCATCGCCCGCTCTGACGCGTGCGAACGGGCCGCAGGTGTTCCACGGCGGTGTAGGTGCCGTCGCTGTTGGCGAACACCTCACGGGACTCGCCGCGGAAGGCGCCGATCTCAATGGATTTGCCGGTCTTGCGGGCCAGTCTCAGCGCGTCGGCTTCGGTGGCCACGGCGGTCGGCGTGGGCTCTGCCTCCGCATGGGCTGCGGAGGAAACTACTGCCACCAGGGGCAGCTGAAGGAGGGCGAGCGTGAGCGCCCCCGTCAGCGCAGCGGATGCACCGCGCGTCTTTGTCACTTAAGTCCCAAGGATTAGTAAAGCGAACGTAAAGCGGCGCTAAGCTAGCAGGTCACGGAGCTGTTGCCGGGCGGAGAAAACCCGATGGATGATCAAGCAAATGATCGGGAAGCCCTATCTGGCCGATCATTTCGCGGCCTTGCCCGGGCTCTGGTCACGGTTGTCACGACTACGTCACAGTTGGGCGGTGCCAGCCCTGTCGAAGATGAGCGCCTTGCCGCCGAGGGAGCAGTTGGGCAGCGAAAGGGTGGATCAGGCAGCACCGCGCGCTCGGGCGCAGCCTGGCATTCAACCTGAGCCAGACCGGATGGCCGAGCTTGGCGAGGGCAGCCAGCTCGTCGCTGGATGAGGCGACGGGTTGCACCTGCCGGTCATCAAGGAGTGCTCAAGGGAGTCGCGCTCGCGTTCGCCCGCCCCCGGCCACCCCAGCCTTGCGAACTGGTGCGCGGCTGCCCTTCAGCTACTGACCTGAAGTTGTTGAGGGACTGTCCGCCTCGTTGCTTCTGCACTACCTCGCCGCCTTCGGGCATGGCGTTCCCATTGCACCGAGGCTGCAGCCCGCCGGGTCGACTGTAGCGGCGCCGCCCCACCGCAGAGCACCCGCACGTGAGGAGCGGGACCGCCGCGCGCGTCGAGCGCGGCGCGACCGGGATTCGCGAGCACGGAACCCTCAAGGCCCGAGCCGAGCGTGATCTGGGTGTCGACGAAGCGGACTCCACCATGGTCCGTCATGCCGCTGCACACCACGTCCGAGCCGACCTCGTTACGCGTGAAGCGCAGCGCGACGGCGCCCGGGTTGTCGAGTACGGCGTCGCCGAGCAGGACGGGCCGGAAGTACGGCTGTTGCGGATGCGCACCTCACCGCGGGCCGCAGGTAGCGCAGCCGTGAGCGAGACAAGATCCAGACTGAGTGATCGACGTTAAAACGCCGGAGGAGGAGGTATGTATCCCATGTCATTCTCCTGGCTGTTGCTACTCAGCGAAATCCAAGAAATATCGCGCCAATCGGCATAGTGTTGCAGATTCTCCGCCCTGTGGCTCCCAAGTAGGATTTGGGAAGTAGGAGGCGCGTCGGTGTGGTCACTTTCAGCAGCCGGGGAGATAAGCGCAATGACGTCGGACCCTACAAAGATCCGATAGTCGCGTGATGGCCATCTCCAAACGGGAAGGGGAAGGGGGGAGAGGAGGCTGGTGACTCGTGCGACCTCACTCGGAAGCGCATGCTCCACCTTCAGAGAGTAAGGAGCGCCCATTAGTGCCTCATACACGGTGGCGTGCAGGAGAAATGTAGAAACCTGCTCGCCGGTTTCACTCCACTTCTCGTCCGATCCCGGTTCTTTGTCGTATACCGGCGAATCCTTTTCGCCGGGCAGAGTCGCCCAAGCCCAACATCCCTGATTTTCCGACCAGATAATCACAAAACCGTCATCGTTGATTTCCAGTTCGGATAGAGGGATTGCATAGTTGACGTATGTAAGACCCTCCGGCCGGGCAGCGGCAAGCCGATGCCACTCCAATAGGGGCTCGGGTACCGAAATGGGAGCAGCTATCCTCGGATTCTCTGGGATTGCTGGCGGATATCCATACCAGCGAGACAGAAACCGACCCAAGCTCTGATCGGTAACATGTAGCAACTCGTCCATAAGTGCCACTATATCACGATAGTCGCCGACGCGACATGGCATCGGCGACTATCGTTAATCTGTCCACATTTGCAGCTTTGACATCAAGGCCGCAGGTGTATGGCGGCCTTCGAAGCTTTACTCGCCTCTGAAGTATTCAGGTGTGCTCGATCTCGGAGAGTAGACCCAGAGCTCCGTTCCCTTTGGCAGCATTTTGTTGAGATACGGCTTACAGAATCCGCAAACTCCGAACGGGTAGTCGATATATAGCTTGGCCTGACGAATGCCAGGATTCATTCTCAGGAAGGCGGCCACATGCGTTTCGACATGCTCGGCATTTTGCTGCGTTCGGCCCGGTAGAGTCTTCAGCAGGTTGGAATTCCCTCCAGGGCCACTCACGAACGGGATTTGATCTGTGCCGATATCGAGAATGCCGCCGGTCCGACGCGCGTAATCCTTGGGAAGGTTGTCTAATGCGGTCCAGATGTCGTCAGGGGTGGGGCGACCGAATTTTCCGTTTCCAGGCTTGATGGGGCCTTGGCTGCCCGGATACTTTACGCCACCTGCGTGCGGACCCGGCTGAAAAAATGACGGGTCCGATCCGGCCTTAAAGCCTTTCCACCAGCTGTCCAAGTCCAGCTCGCATGCGCATTGCATGCCGTGGTTCATTTTACGGTTGACATACTGTTCGACCGTGTCGCCGGTAATAGGCTGGGTGAGCATATACCATAGGCCATCCAGTGCGCCACTGATATTTGCGATGGCACTATCGGCTGCTGTGGGCGTCTTTTTGGCCGGGGTACTGCACCCGCTTCTGCACGGATTATATGCCGGCAGATTGACGTTCTGGCTTTTACGACGCTTAGGAGTCCCATCAGGATTAAGGTCTCCTGAAGCAGATCTGCGTCCAGTGTTGCAGTACTCTCCCGGGGTGCATCCGCTGTGGCCGTCGAGTTCGATGATGTTGATGGGATTGCCGCCGGTGAAGGCGTAGCGGTTGCTCGTCCAGGGGTCGAGGCCGAGCGAAAGGTCGTCGAGTGCGCCGTTGTAGGTGTCGAGGTTGAGGAAGCGGTTGAGCCCGGGGTTGTAGTCGCGGAACCCCATGTCGTACATGCCGGTGGAGTTGTCCCAGCGCTTGGCGTTGAAGCGGTAGGGGTTGTACTCCTCCTTCGCCGTTGGATCGACGGGGTCGGGCTTGTCGATGCCGGTGAAGAGTTTGTCGTCGTTCTTGCCGTAGGCGGTGTAGCCGTAGGTGGCGCGGGTGTCGCCGGTCTCCTTGGTGATCTGCTCGACGTCGGTGTGCGGGTTGTAGCCGTAGTACGACGACTCTTCGCTGTTGTCGGCGTTCACCTTGACCTGGGACAGCCGCTCACCCCACGGGCTGTACTGGAAGGACTTGGTGAGCTTGCCCGCCACCTCCTCGTCCAGCACCTCGCCGGACAGACCGAGGTAGGAGTAGGCGGTGGTCTTGGCGTTCGCGGTGCCTTCCTTCTCCGTCTTGGACGTCGTGCGGTCGAGGGGGTCGTAGGTGTAGGTGGTCACCGTGCTGGTGACGCCGTCGGCGCCGAGTTTCTCGTGGCGGGTGACGTGGTCGAAGCCGTCGTAGGTGTATTTCTCCAGCGTCTTGCCGGCGGCCTGGATGGTGCGCAGCCGGCCGTAGGGGTCGTAGGTGTAGGTGCTCGTCTGGCCATTGGTGACCGACGTCATGAGACGGTTGCGGTCGTAGGTGAAGGTGGTCTTCTTGCCGAGGCCTTCCTCCTCCCAGACGTTGCTGTTGGCGTCGTGGGAGTAGGTCTCCGTCTCAGCGGTTCCACCTGCGACCGGTGTCTTGACCACCTTGCCGATGCGGTCGCGGGGATCGTAGGTGTAGGCGTAGTCGTGTTCCAGGTAGGCGCCGGGGTTGTCGGCGTTCTGGATCTTGGCGTGGTCGCTGGCCCGGTGCAGGTTGCCCTGGTAGCCGATGGTGTGCTCGGCGACCACGACGGTGCTGTTCGGCTTCTTCTCCAGACTGTGGCGCAGGACGCCGGACAGGAAGTAGTCGTAGGCGACGGTGTTGCCGTTGGCCTTGGTCTCGGTGAAGCGTTCGCCGCGCGAGGTGTAGGTGTAGCGGGTCGTCTTCGGGGCGGGGTCGGTGGCCGACTTCTTGTTGACGACCTCGTTGACCAGGTCGCGGACGTCGTAGCCGTAGGTGGCGACAGTCTTGTTGTGGGTGCGCTCGACCACCGCGCTGTTCTCGTTGTAGCGGTACCCCGTGGTGTTCTTCAGCGTGCCGTCCAGATACTCCTTGATGGAGTCGATCTGGTTGAGGTTGGTGTAGGCGACGTCCCAGACGTCGATCTTGGCGGTCGGCGACCGGTCCTCGATCTTGGTGAGGTTGGCGTTGACGTCGTAGGTGTAGGTGAAGTCCTTTTTCTCTGTGTCGGTGTCGCCGCTGTTGTCGCGGACCAGCTTGACCGCGTCGGCCGCGACCGTTCCGTTGGCCTCGTCGGTGAGGGTCACGGTGTGGGCGGTGCCGGCGGTGAAGGTGTAGGAGCCGAGGTCGACCCAGGTGCCGGGGTTCTGCGTCTGGTCGAGGGTGACGGCCGCTTCGCCGTCCTTGTGCTTGACCTTGTACGTGGCATTGGTGGCCGTCGCGCCGGTCGGGTAGCGCACCTGCACCTTGTACGTGCCGTCCGACGGGGTGGTCAGGTTCCAGGTGAAGGCGGACTGGCCCTTGCCGGCCGGGGCGGTGGCGTAGTCGTAGCCGACGAAGCCTTCCGCCACGCTCTGCGGGCCGACGATGTTGGAGGAGCTGCCGCTGCCGGAGAGGGTCCAGGTGCCGGTGGTGGTCACCTGGCCGGTGTCGGAGTTGTCGGACAGGACGACGTCCAGGCCGAGGGGGACGCCGTCGTCGGAGTGGGTCTTGAGCTTGCCGTCGGGGTAGTACGACCAGTCCAGAGCGCGCTGCGAGGAGCCGCCCGCCGAGGTGACGGTGCGGTTGGTCTGCAGGCCGAGCTCGTTGTAGTCGTAGGTGGTCTTGATGTCCCACGGGTCGGTGGTGGTCTTGGACCAGCCGTTGTCCCAGTAGGTCATCTTCGAGACGTTGCGGATGCTCTGCCCGTGGGAGGGCGGGTGGGAGATCTCCTTCAGCCGGGAGACCGCGTCGTAGGCGTAGAAGACGCTGTCGGGCTTGTTGTACACGGGGTCGTCGGGGTCGAACGGGTAGATCTCCTCGATCGGCCGGTTCAGCTCGTCGTAGCGGGTTTCCTGAACGAAGTCGGCCGGGTCGTCGGGGGTCTCCACACCGCGCGGAGTGATGACCTTGGTCCGGTTGCCGGCCTGGTCGTAGGCGTACTCGGTGACGACGTGCTTGATGCCGTCGGCGACCTCGGCGTGCGGGACGCTGGTGCGGATGACCTCGTCGCGCTCGTTGTAGTCGGTGCGGGTGACGTTGTCGTCCTGGTCCTGCTGCTCGACCACGCGGCCGTCGAGGTCGTAGCGGACCTCGGTGACGAAGCCGGCGGCGTCGGTGACCGTGCGGACGCGGTGGTTGAGGTCGTAGGTGTAGAACGCGGTGCGGTCGGCGGGGTCGGGGATGGCGTTCTTGCGCGGGTCGATGACCTTGATGGTGTTGCCGACGTTGTCGTACTCGTAGGTGATCTTGATTTGGCGGTTGTTGTTGGCGACGTCGGTGGCGAAGACGTCGGTCAGCTGGTTGATCTCGTCGTATTCGTAGGTGGTGGTGTACTCGGCCAGGTCGGCGCCGGGCAGGTGGCCCTTAGGCTCGGTCTGGGTCTTCAGGTTTCCGGCCGGGTCCCAGGTGAAGGTGGCCTTGCGCTCGGGCCCGTCGGTGGTGTCCTTGGGCAGCACCGACGTGGTCAGCTGGTCGGCGTGGTCGTAGGCGGCGGTGGAGACGGCCCCATTGGGGGCGGTCATCTCGACCACGTTGTCGTTGCGGTCGTAAATCGGCGCCGGCGTGGTGATGAGGACCGGTGGAGAGGCGTCCTGGTCCTTGGGAACCTTCGACTCCAGCGGGCGTTTGAAGATGTCGTAGGTCTGCGTGGTGGTCTTGCCGAGGGCGTCGGTGACCGACAGCACGTTGCCGCGCGCGTCGTAGGCGGTGGTGGTGACGTTGTTCTTGGCGTCGGTGATCTTCTTGGGGTAGCCGGTCGGGTGGTAGTCGCCGAAGGTGGTGGTGTTGCCGCGGGCGTCGACGGACGTCTGCAGCTGGCCGAGGTCGTCGTAGGTGTAGCGGGTGGTGTAGTCGGCCGGGTCGGCGGTCAGCACGCCGAGCGGGTCGGTGACGGAGGTCAGGTTGCCGCGCTCGTCGTAGCCGAACTGCCAGGTGTGGTGCTTGGGGTTGGTGCCGGCTTCCGGCCGGTTGCCCATCGGGCTGGTCTTGAACTTCAGGTCGGCGACGAATCCCTTGAAGTTGTCCGGACCCTCATAGACAAGCGTGGTGGGCGCGGTGCCGCCGTTGTCGTTGGCCTCGGCATCGGTGATCTTGAGCGGGTAGCCGGTCTTCTGGTCGTACTCCCACGTGGTGAGCGCGCCGTTGGCCTCCTTCAGCGAGCGCACGTTGTGGTCTTCGTCCCACTCCAGATCGGTGAGCTCGTCCTTGGCGTTGGTGATGTCATCGGGACGGCCGTAGGCGTCCAGCACGTACGTGGTGGCGTTTAGACGCGGATCGGTGACGGTGGCGTGGATCACCCCGCCCTGCGGGCCGTCCGGATCGACGTAGTCGAAGCCGGTGTCGCCGTCAAGCCGGTCCGTGAGGGTCTGAACCTTCCACAGGTTTTCGGAGTCTTCGACCGCGTCGTAGTAGTCCAGCTCGGTAGCCCGTGCGGCTGGGTTGTCCGGGGATTCGGCGTAGGCGCGCGGGTCGAGGACTGCGACGAGTTTGACGTTCTTGTTGCCCTGGGTGGCGTCGTAGCGGAAGCCGAACGTCTTGGCCTCGTCGTCTCCCGCCCCGTCGATCATGCGGGCCATCAGGCCCTTGTCGGTGTAGGCGAAGGTGACCTTGCGGCCGGCGATGTCGGTGATCGACTCGACGGTGTCGATGATGTGCGGGTTGGTCAGCTTCGTGTCGTCGACGGGCTGCCAGGTCTCGTCGTCGATGTAGGTGTAGTCCTGGCCCTTGACGTGATAGTCGAAGGTCAGCGTCCTACGGCCCGCGGCGTCGGTGATGTACTGCAGGAACTTGGTCGGCTTGTTGTTGGAGTGACGCCGTTCGTAGGTGAACGACATCGTGTTGCCGTTCTTGTCGACGATCGCCGACTGGAAGCCCTCGTCGTCGAAGAAGAACTGGGTGCGGTCGGGCTTGGTGAACACCCACTGGCGGGCCGGATCACGGGAGAAGACGTCGGGCCGGTCGGGGGATTCGGCGACGCGCTGCAGGTACAGGTGTACGCCTCGGGGATGTACGTAGTCGCAGGTGTTGGGCAGGCACGCGCTGGTGGGCTGGCCATGCGTGTCCAGTAACCAGACATGGGTGGTGCCGTCCCCGTCGGTCAGCCGGATCTGGTCCGGCCACATCTTGCCGGGCGGGTGGAACTGCAGCTGCGAGCCGAGCTTGGCCAGCGTCGAGGTCTGCAGGGACCAGCCGTAGCCGAGCGAGGCCGAGCTGGTGTCCAGGCTGTTGTAGGTCATCCGGGCGAACGTCTGCACGCCTCGCGAGGGGTTGGAGAAGGCGTTGTAGCCCCACACCACGTTGCCGGCGTACACGTTCGTCAGCGCGGTGCCGCCCGCACCGGTGTTCTTGCCGGTGTAGGCGTAGAACTTCTCCAGACCGAGCAGGTCGCTGGTGGGTGAATCGATGCGGATCTGCTGTGGCAGCTGCGGCAGATGGTGGGTGGCCGACTTCCAGTTGTTGGTGGTCGTGTCCTGCACGTCCCACACCAGCTGGGCGCCCTCGGCCAGGTTGCCGACCGACACGGGAGCCTTGACCTGGGCGTCCACGGTGACTGCGTCCCCCGGTTCCAGGTCGTACGGCAGATCGGTCTTGAGCTGGGTCTCGGGAGTGGAGACGTCGGTGCCGTCAGGCAGCTTCCAGTGGTAGGAGAGCTTGGTGGTGGCAGCGGGCCAGGTTTCGGTGGTGGTGTTCTTCACCATCACCGAGACGACGGCGCTCTCGCCGACGTCGAGGCGGTCCGGGGTGTCCGGGGCGTAGAACGACGTCACCGCGGCCGGTTCGGCATAGGTGACGGCCAGCCTGGGCCGCAGCAGCGGCTCGCCGGTCTCGCTGGCCAGGAACTGGGCAGACTGCTTGGCGGTGCCGGCTTCGTTGCCGACCTTGACCAGCAGACCGTGACCCGCAGACGGGGTGGCGGTCCAGCTCTTGGCCGCGCCGGTGACGTTCCACTGCCGCCAGCCGGCGGTGTCGGTCAGGGTGGTGACGGTGTCCAGCGGGGTGGCGGTGAAGTCGCCGCCGGGCGTCGTCCAGGGGGTGTTCCAGGTCGCGGCCTCGTCGAAGGCCTTGGTGAGGGTGTGCGCGGTAAAGGAGGCGCCGGTGCCGGTGGCGGTGGCCTGCCACAACGACAGGCGGGCGTCGGCGATCTGCGCGTCGGCCGGGATCTGGCCGGTGTAGTCGTCGAACTTCACCACCGTCCGGGTGTTGCCGAGCGTGGTGGCGGTGTTACCGACCTGCAGCCGCTTCTGCTGGCCCACCACATCGTGCCCGGCGCCGGGTTCTCCCGAGGCCAGCGTGGTGTCCGCCGAGGCGTACAGGGTTCGGGTGACGTAGCCGGGCTTGGGCAGGAACACCCGCACATGCTGGGAGGGCACCACTTCGCCGTTCTTCAGCACCGCCTCCACCCAGTAGTCGGCGCTGTGGGTGTAGTCCGAGTCGGCGGCGGCCTCCGGCTCCGCGCCGCTGCTGGTGTCCACGTAAGAGGTGACATCCGGGGGCAGCGTCACCACCAGGTCGTCGTAGTCGCCGTTGCTGTTGTTGGAGCTGCGGTCACAGGCCGACGGGCACTGGTGGCGCAGCCGATACTCCACCAGGTCGTCGGAGACGTCGTCCGGAGTGGGATCGGCATAAGCGCTCCACGACAACGAGGCGCCCACCGAGGTGGCCAGCGTGGGCTGGTGCAACGTCACCGACGGCTCACCGAAGGTCACCAGCAGCCGCGGGTGCGCGGCCGGGTCAACGGTGAGCGGGTTGACGCCGGTGAAGTCGTCCATCGCCTGATAGGACACCCCGCCCACCGGGGCGGTCCTGGCCTCGTTGACGGCCTTGATCAGGACGCCGGCGATCGGCTCGGAGCCGGTGGAGTACCAGGAGTTGGCCATCGCGGTCACGTCGAAGGAGTGCCAGCGTGACAGCTCCCCGACGTTGCGCGTCACCGTGGATGCCGCGGTCGTGGCGAAGGACGGCTGGTTGTTCCAGCTCACCCCCTGCGGGTCCCACACCCAGGACTCGTCGGTGATCTCGTGCGCCGCCAGCGTCACGGCCGCGGTCTCGCCCAAGGACTGGTCGAAGTACATCTCCAGCGTTGCCTGGTCGATGTGAGTGCCGAGCGGCAGGACGTCCGAGTCCGCAACAGGGCCGAAGTACAGCAACGCCCGGTTCAGCCCAGCCGCCGTCTTACCGACCGGCAGCTTCCAGGAGTCGGCGTAGTTGGTGGTCGTCGAGGCGTTACTGACGTAGGTGTCGTAGAGGTCGGCCCGCCAGTCGTTGATCTTGATGGTGGGGTCGATCAGCACCGGGTACTTGCGTTCCGGTGCGGCCAGCCAGGCCGCGTCCGGCTTGAGCGTGACCGTGCTCTCCGCGCCCTGCTGCCCGGCAAGCTCCTGCGTGATGCCGCCCGTCCTTCGGCCGTACGGCGAGGCGGCGTCCGGCTCGGAGTCGATCATGTACGGGCGGGGAATGGTGAACACCGCGTCACTGTCGTCACCGGTGAAGGTGATCGACCCGTCGCGGTGCTGCCCGGCGTTCAGGCCGCCGCCGGTCTTGACCGTGAACGCGAACGTGGTGCCCGCAGCTTGCGGCTTGGTCAGCCGGATGTGCTTGCTTACGCCGGAGGCGGTGACGGTGTAGATCAGGTCCGCGCCGTCCCAGACCTGCGGGTAGGTGACCGTCGAGCCGTCCACCTGGGGGGTGATCTGGCGGCTGTCCCCGGCCAGGCCGAGCGTGACGTGCCGCTTGCCGGAGGTGATCCTGACCAGCTTGTCGGTCCTGTCGCCGAACCGGGTCTCGAAGCCGGTCTTGTCATTGCCGTGCACGAACCCGTCGCCCTCGGCGGCGCCGACCGTGGTGTCGATGGGCTGCCAGGCGCCGTTGCCGTCCTGGTAGTACACCGGGCGGGTGGAGATCTCCGCCTGCGAGCGGCCGTCGTCCAGCTCGTACACGGTGCCGAACCGCCACCGCTTGCCGGTGAGCTCCTTGACCCGCTTGCCCGGCGGATCGGCCTGCTTCGATGTCGTCTGACTGGTGTCACGTCCCGGCAGCGTGACCTTCTGGCCGGACAGGCGCACCTCACCCTTCGGCTCTTCGGCGAACCAGCCGGTCACCTGGGCGGCCAGCCAGCTCGACACGCGGGAGACGAGGCTCGGCTCTGCGGCGTTCTGGGTGCCGGTTTGCGCGGCGGCGGGTGGGGCGGGCGCCATCGTGATCAGCAGCGTGGCGGCCACCACCACGCTGATCAGCTTGCGTAACCGTCTGTGATGACGAGATCGGATCGGTCGAAGTCGGTCGAGGGGTAATTGCGACACGAGCACACTCCACGAAGCATGCGGCCACGGGACCGCAGATAAGGAGGACTTAAAGCCCTCGGAGCAAAAACACCCGCATCACGCCACATATCCGGACATTTGGTCAATAGTTACGGAACGTGTCTTACCCCCTTTTGCGAACACACTGTTGAATCCCCGCCAGGAGCAGCTCCCCGCTGCGGAGATCCACTACACGGAGCTCATCTGACTGGATACCGCCAAATATCACACACAGTGAAAACCCCTGATCGCGATCAACACGGCACACCACCGCCACGCTTCGATTCCCAGCGAACTCACAGCAACGGCCAGAGCCGGCCCCATCGACGCCTCTCCCTCCTTACCTGCGGAAACGCCACTTCCCGACCTCTTCATGTCAATGACCCTTGACCACCGTCAGCATCCGTGTCTAGATCGATAAGGCCGCCCGCCGTACCCCGCTCTGGAGGGACCCCTCGCATGACCGCAGCATCGACTCTCAAGCCACGATGACCCGCCTGGACCAGGCGACCACACAGCGACCATCCCGCCGGAAACAGGCGTTACGGATCTCCACCGTCCTGGCCGGGCTCCTCAACCTCGCCCTCGCCGCCCTACTGGCCGGCATCCCGTCCAGCTCCCCCACCCTCGACGAACTGCCCACCCCCAACAGTCACGCCGCCACCCCACTCCCCGCCATCGCCGCTCACATCCGGCTCACCGCCTCCCCGGGCAGGAGCACGACGCCACTGCATCGCCCCACCACCGCCCCGACAATCACGCCAATCCACAAGCACAGCGCCCCTCGTCCGACGACCACCCCCGGCCCTCAGCGCTCCGCCCGGCCCGCCGTTATCCGCACGGCACCAGCTAGGGCGACGCGAGCGGCTGCCGTACCAACCGCATCCCGCCACCCGGCGCCAGCAACGTCCAGTCCCGCCGAGGCCGAAGAGACACCGGAGTTGCCGCCGTCCAGCACACCGGAACCGGAAACGGCAGCCGAGCACACCCCACCAGGACAGACCCGAGAACCCCCGGGACAGGCAGCGAAGGAGCAGATGCCAGAGAGCGACGAGGACCCGCACACCCCGCCCGGCCAAGCCAAACGGGCCGATGGGTAGCCGGCGGCCGATTTCCGCTCTGCCACATCGGCTGCGCACTGCGGTGCGTTACGACTCCAGCCTGGCCGAGACGGCGGTGCCCGGTCTTTGCCGCGCCTAATCGGTCGGCTTGCATGGCCTGCCGACCGATGCGGCACAGAAGAAGCACCAACCGGACACCCGCATCTGAAGAGCGGGACCCCTTGTAAGTCTCTCGCCCGGGAGTATCGCTTTCACCAGCGTAAACACCCGCCCAGCGATGGACAGCGAGGAGGTTCTTGCTGAGGAGCCGGGGCAGGCCGAGCAACAATCACATATGACCCGTCAGCAGAGAAACCGGACGCCGTTCGACTCGAGCTCTCCTAAAGCGGGTGCCGCAGGTTCGAATCCTGCCGGGGGCACTCACCTAGTTCGGCATTTCAGGCCCCTGACCTGCGGTTTGTCAGCCGCAGGTCTTTTGTTTTGCACCTTTGATAGGCAGCCACCGGTGCCCGCATGCAGCCGCAAGACCATGATCAGGGGATATACACGGGATGATCTTGATAGCGTTTCCCCAGGTCAGCGCCCTCTTTCGGCCATCAACCCGATGGCAACCGGCCACGACCGCTCGGCCGAGCGTACAGACACAACCGCTGATCGTGCCAAATGCGTGCGTACGTCCCTAGCGTCCACCCCGCTCCGCTTGGGCATACGCAACGCCTTAGGGATCAGCAAATTCGGCCCTTGCGTGCAGTCGACCCCGGTAGGTTGGGTCGCGCCCAGCGAGCACCACAATCCCCGCGGCACCTCGATCGCGTCCCCAGCTCGGCCCTGGTCATCTCACCGAGGTGCGGACAGCAGCAGCGGCACCCCCTGAGAAAGGGGCGTCCACATGTCGGCGTGCGCCCCGGCCGCCATGGCCTCGTTGAGGACGCCTCCCGCCCGGAAGACCATGCCTCGCTCGAAGGCTCTACGTGCCATCGCCCACCACCACGATGGACGCTGATCCTCGCCGCCGTGGCCGTCACCCACATCCCAACACCAAGCACCGACATCACCGTCTAAGGTGGCGACGCCCGGCTGCGAGAGCGCCTCTGCGCGTGGGCGTGCGCTTGGCCGACGGCGCCAAGGCCACCGCTCCCGGAGAAACACGCTGTTCGACCAACCGCCGGACGATGTGCGGCTACTGTGGCACCCCATCGGCATACTGATGTGCGGCGTGGCCGGCGCTTCGGCGCGAACCTGCTCGAGCTGTGGCTGCGGCCTTTACGCCCGCCTGGGCTGCTGAAGCTGACCGTCGAATGGCCCAGCGGTGTCGACGTCACCGGCGCCGAACTCGACGGGTCGCCCCTCACGGCGAGGCCGACCAGTCGATCCCTTACCGGCCCAGCTCCGCCTGGACGGATCACTTCTCGTAGGGGTCCTCTCCCAAGCCCATGTAGATGGCCAGCAGGTGTAGGACGTGTCGGAAGTCGAAGCTTCCGTCGTGGTCGGCGAGCCCCGCGTTCCAGACCGCGGCGGTGGTCCGAACGGCGGCCTGGGCTAGATCAGGCTCCAGTGCCTCCTCCAAAACCACGGCAAGACGCGCCTTCTCCATGAGGCCCTCCCAGAGGGCTTCCAGGCTCTGGCGGCGGTCGTCCGGCTGGGCGAGGTAGGGAGACTGAGCTGGTGGCGTGAGAGCCTCCGGTGGCGGGGTGAGCTCCTCCCGGTAGGACCGCAGCCTCTGCTGGGCAGCCGTCGCGCGCTCGCCCCGCCGTCGGGTGACGATCAGCTCCCAGGCCTGGAAGAACGGGCCATCCGATGGCGGCGGAGTTGGCATCAGTTGTTCGACCGCGAGCTGGATGAGGTCATGGAGCCGTTCGGGAGTGGGATCGTTGACGATCTCGGCGAGACGGGGGTCTGCATCGATGATGCGGCGGTGTTCCAATGGAGGGTTTAAGCGCGGGAGTACCGCGGAGGCGGGGCCCGGGTGCAGAGCGATCTTCAAGTGCCGCCGTGCCCACCATGCCCGGTCGAGCCGCACTCCGGACAACGTCTCCCCGAGAGTAAGCGCGGCAGCATACCAATCCTGCCGCCACTGCGCAGGTGGAACGGAGAGGCTATGGAGCCATTCGCGGCCTGATGCGGGGGCCACAGACTCAAGGTTCATCGGGTCGAAGAGAGCGATCAGGGTGCCCTTGGCGGCGTAGCCGACAGTGGTGGCGAGATTGGTCGTCCATCGCACGGTCAATGCCCGGCCCTGTATCGAGAGCCGCTCGATCAGCGTGGTCGCGACGCCGTCAAGTGGCTCGACGAGGATCGTCCAGTCCTCGTGCCGGGCTGCGAGGAGCACCCCACCCCGCGATTCGCCGTAGTGCTCGACCGCGTCCGCCTCGACGTCGTCCCAGCAAGCGGGTGTCACTCCTGCCGAATCTCCGCCTAAGGTCTCGATCAGTTCGTCGAAGCGCAGGCCGTGCACCCACGTGATCGCGGCCTGATCGGGAAGGTGAGCTCGGCTGCCGCTGTAGGGGTTCTTCTCTTGGCTCATGTATCTCCATCGCCGATGGGGGCGGCCCGAGCGGCCGCCCCCATCGAACGGTTGTCAGCTAGTGCCGTCGATAGTGCACATGTCGGACGCCAGTTCTTCCTCTTCCTCGGGGAGGAAGTCGCTGATCACCTCTCCAGGAGCGCCGCTCGTAGGCTGCGTGGCCCCTGGAGGGATGATGTCCACCCAGAAGGATGTCATATGCCGGATGCGGTGACGTTGGTAGAAGACACTGGTCTGGGCTCCAGATGAGCAGTTGTCCTTACCGTGGATGATTGCCACCGAGTAGTCGTTCGTGGTGCTGGCAGCACCCTCAGCCGTCGATGCGAATGGGAATTCGTCACAACTATCAGGCGAGGTGTACGCCCTGATCTGGTTCGTGCACGTCGGGATGGCAATGTCGCGGTTCTTTTTGTGCACCGTGGCATCCGTCGTGCGATGGAGACATTTCCCCGGTATTCCGTTCACCTTTCCGCAGCCCATGTTGTTCGGGTCCAGGCGGCCGGGAATCACCTTGCCGGTCTTCTTGGGGAAGGTGACATCGGGTTTGTAGAGCGCGTGCCACCAGTGATATGCGCTCTGAATGTTCTTCTTGTTGTTGGCGTCCAGGATGAAGACGGGGCGGATGGAGCTCACCACACAGCCGCCCGTATACGCCTTGATCCATTTGGCGCTGTCGCAGATGAACGACTGGACCCGGTTCTTGTCCTTGAAGAACGGACTGAGGAACATGACGTCGTCCAGCCCCTCCGGGTTGTACATGAATCGGACCCATGGCTGGACGCTGCAGGTCGAGTGCTCATCGACGTGCGGATAGTCCGGCGGGACCGACAGGACCAGCTCCCTCAGGCCGCCGTCCCGCCACTGCTTGACGGTCCCTTCGACACCGTCCTTCGCCGAGGCTCCGTTGTAGGTCGCGGCACATTTGACACCGCTCTCCCCCAGCGCGATGCGGAACTTGCGGTCCTCCCAGTCGTCGTCTATGACATTGACCTGGTCGACCCGGATACTGGCCCGGATCTGCCTGCTGTTCGTGATCGAGATGCCGGCGGGCACGTCTCTTGCGGTGGCACTGCCCTTGGCCTTGCCGACGTAGGTGTTCAGGACGATGACCACTCTGGCGTACCACTTCGTGGTGCTGAACAACTCCCTCGTCCGGTCGACCTCGTCGTCCTCGTCGCGTTCGCCGATCCACATGGCATAGCACATGCTGTAGGAGTTTTTGCTGAAGAAGGCGCGTCGGTTATTGCCCCAAGCGATTTCCCAGGCAGGTCGTTCCGGCTTGCCCACCGCTTCGGCGCATTCATCATGCGTGACGTGGTTGTAGGGGAACTTCCTGGCGGCAGCGGCCGTGGCCTTCCCGGTTGGCGGTGTCTGCGCGGTCTTCTGCGGTTGCGCCGACGTGTCCACGTACAGGTATTCCCATTCTGACCAGGCACCCGACACGCCACCGGCGGTGGCGCGCGCACGCCAGCGATAAGAACCTCCACCGGTCAATTTGCCCGCCGCGACGGTGACTGTGCCGACGTGACCCGAGGGGACATTGGGCGCGTTACCGCTCCAGACAAGACCACTTCCGCCGACCTCGGGATCGTGCTCGACCTCGACCTCCAGAGTGGAGGACCGTTCTTCCGGGTCTTCTATACGGGCGCTCAGCCCAGGCGTGGTGGTGGACGTCGTCCACATGCCCCAGACGTTGGTGGCCGGGGCGACGGAAAGTTCTGCCACCGTCGGCTTGGAGATGTCAACGTACAAGTATTCCCATTCCGACCAGGCACCTGCCGCACCACCCGCGGTCGCACGCGCCCGCCAGCGATAGGCACTGCCATCCGCCAACATCCCCGCGGCGACCGTAACGGTCCCGACATAACCGGAAGGCACGTTGGACACATTGCCGCTCCAGACAAGGCCACCCTGTCCAGCCTCGGGATCGTGCTCGACCTCAACCTCCAGAGTGGACGAGCGTTCTTCCGGGTCTTCTATACGGGCGCTCAGCCCAGGCGTGGTGGTGGACGTCGTCCACATCCCCCACGACTCCGTGGCCGGGGCGACGGAGAGTTCTGCCACCGTCGGCTTGGAGATGTCAACGTACAAGTATTCCCATTCCGACCAGGCACCTGCCGCACCACCCGCAGTGGCACGCGCCCGCCAGCGATAGGCACCGCCATCCCCTAATTTCCCCGCGGCGACAGTAACGGTCCCGACATGACCGGAAGGCACAGTGGGCGCATTGCCGCTCCAGACAAGGCCACCTTGTCCAGCCTCAGGATCGTGCTCGACCTCAACCTCCAGAGTGGACGAGCGCTGTTTGGAATCCTCTACCCGAGCGCTCAACTGAGGCGTGGTGGTGGACGTCGTCCACATCCCCCACGACTCCGTGGCCGGGGCGGCCGAGAGCTCCGACACGGTGGGCGCAGCACCCGGGTCGGGAGTGGGGGTCGGTGTCGGGGTGGGGGTCGGCCCTGTGCTGCCCGTGGTAAACGACCACGTGTGCGCTGCCGTCATCGCGTTGCCTGCGACATCAGTGGCACCACTCACCTGCACGGTGTAGGTAGCGCCGGTCATAAGGGCGGCGGCGGAAGTGAAGGTGAACGTGGTGTTGGTCTCATCGATGGACAGCGTCCCCGCGACCGCGGCACCTTGCGCGTCCTTGACCGTGATGGCCGTGCCCGTGACGGCCTCGTTGAAGATCGCAGTCGCCTTGGCGTCCAACGGCAGGCCGGTCTGGGTATCCCATGGCATGGTCGAGGCCACGACCGGCGGCGTCGTGTCCGGGTCGGGAGACGGTGATGGCGTCGGTCCCGGCTCGGTGGCGTCGATGGCCTCCAGCCATTCTTCCTTCGTCAGGTCGTCCGGCAGGGAAAACCCCGTACGGGAGTCTTCCAAGAAGTAGTCACCCGCGTTCTCCCGCGCGGCAAGGGCCTCCTCCACCGTCACGAGGGGTGCCTGCTCCGGCTCCGTCGCGTGGAAGTCGTGGTCGAGGACGTCGCCCACGGTCGGATTCGCCTTGTAGGGGATCATGAACGGGCGGACCGTGGTCGGCTTGGGGATGTAGCCGATGATCAGTTTGGGGCCATGGGAGCCGTCGCTGTTCTCGCCCCATTCCTTTGAGCGGTAGGCGCGCCAGTTAGTGCGCTCGGACTCGCTGCCCGAGGTGAGCTGGAAGCCGTAGTTCGGCTCACCGTCCGCCCACTTCTGCGCGATTCCGTTGACGTAGTGGTACAAATCCCACTCGTAGTCCATGTAGCCGCGGGAGCAGCCTGGTAGGTAGGCGCCGGACTCGTTGTCAGAGTCCGTGCTGGTGACTCTCGGCTGGTTGCTCCACGTCAGTGTGGCCACATCCCAGCGCTCGATGATCCGGCGCGCCGTGATGCCGGAGCCGACGACGTCTCCGCAGTCATTGGAGGAGATGTTCCACAGGACGAGGTCAGCGTTGGTCACCGTACCGCCGCGCAGAGGAGAGTCCTCAGGAATCTCCTCGAAACGAATGTAGGTACGCCAGGTCACCGTGCCGTCGTTCGTCTTGCCGGCCTGCAGGTGGTAGGCGCCACTGTTGGCATAGCCGTTCTGGTAGGAGGAGTTGTTGATGTACGTATCATTGCCGACCGGCAGCTCGGTCCAGACAGGATTGGGTACGACAAGGGTGACGGGGTAAGAAACGTCCGGGTCCGCGAGGTATTTCGCATCAGGCTCGTACACAAGCGTCTGTCCCGCGGCCCTCTTCTCCACCGAGGCCGTAACCTTGCCGACGCGCCCTTCCTCACCGGCGGCGACGTTCGCACCCGCGTCGATGAGCTGGGGCACCGGGAGGCCCGTCGTACGGTGCTCGGCCTCGACAGCACTGTCGCGCAGGGTGAGCTCACCCTTGGAGGTGGTGCCGAAGGACAGGCTCTGCGGCAGTTGGACGGGAACGGGAAGTTTCAGCGGACTCGTGGGTCGTTGCCTGATGACTACTTCCTGGCGGAATCCCGTAGGAGTCGCGACGACTGCGAGATCGATGCCAGGGCCGTAGGCATCCGGATACTCTGCCCTGTTGGCCGTCAGCCTTGGAACTGCTAGCTTCCTGGGTGCGAAAACCTTGATCTCCGCCCCGTCGCGCTGTCTCGTCATGGTGAGCAGATCTGTACCACCGCCGGTCGAGAGCGCGAGGCTCGCCTTGGTGGCGCGCGGCTTGATGACGCCGTTCTCACTTACCAGCGTGGTGTCGACCGGCTGCCACGCGTCGCCCTGTTTCACGCGGATGGGGTCGGTGTGGAACTCGGTGGTAAGGGTCTTGCCATCGCTGTTGGCGTAGGTGGTCGAGCTTTCAGTGTGCAGGCTGGGGATCTCCGTCTTGCGGCCCGCCTTCTTCGCCTCCGCCTTCGCAGCATCGACCGGGGTGAGCGGCGCAGCCTCTTCTGCGGACGGAGTCGGAGCGGGAGACGGCTGGGCGGCGGCTTGGCCTGGGTGCAGGAGAAGCGTGATGAGGGAAAGCGATACTGTTGCGGTCAGTAATCGAGAATTCCGTTTGAGTGATCGGATGGGAGCGCTCAAAGATACCTCGCTTCAGCGTGGGGGTTGCGCGCCTTGATCTTTACATCCGCCTTATCTCGGACTCAAGATCAGAAGAGGTAACGCTCGATTCCTCATGTCTATCGCGATGCCCAGAAACGGCGGACTACGCCCCAGCCGGCGGCCCACCTTGTCAGCACAACACGGCCCAAGCTCCAACCGCCTGGCCGCGGAAATCTCAGCATGAGGCCTGCAGGCGCAAGCATGCGCATGTCCGGCTTCGCGGCATTTGATCCAGCCGAGGCACCCACATCTGATGAGCGGGACCGCCTTGCAATGCTCCCGTCGCGAGTATCGCTTCCACCAGGCCAAACGCCCGCCAAGCGATGGACGGTGGGAGGTCCTGGCTGAGGCGCCAATACACGCCGAGCAACAACCGCATTTGGCCCATTAGCAGAGAAAACGAACTCCGTTCGACTCGAGCTCTCCTAAAGCGGGTGCCGCAGGTTCGAATCCTGCCGGGGGCACTTACCTGAACAGGAATTTTGGCCCCTGACCTGCGGTTTCTCGGCCGCAGGTCTTTTGCTTTGTGGACCTTGATAGGCAGCCGGCGGCGCCCGCATGCAGCCGTAAGACCATGATCGGGGGACATACGAGGGATGATCTTGAGGGCGTTCCCCCAGGTCAGACCACGATTCTAGGCCATCTGGGCCTCCGGTAACCCGCTACGACCACCTAGGTCTGGGATGAACACGGCCGTTGACCGTGCCAAATACGTGCGTATCTTCGAGCGTCGCCCCGCTGTCTAAAGGCCCGATCCGGCTACCTCCCCATAAGCCCTCGCCTTGGCGGTCTCAGTACAGTGTCGGGGTGGCAGGTGAGCAGCTGAGTGCGCTGGTGGACAGCTGGATCTGGTCGGTGCGGCTCACGAGAACTCGTTCGATCGCCTCCGACGCCTGTCGGGGCGGTCACGTCCGGGTCAACGGGGTGCGTGTCAAGCCCGCGCACGCGGTCCGGGTCGGTGATGAGGTCCGGCTGCGGCACGAGGGTCCGAACGCATTGTGGTCGTCTCCCGCGTCATCACCAAGCGCGTCGGCGGCGCCGTGGCCGCCGAGTGCTACGTCGAGAGCCCTCCGCCTCTCCGCGCGAGGAGGCCATGACGGTAGCCGTTCGCGCTCGTGGCGCGGGTCGTCCCACCCAAACGCGAGCGCCGCAGCATCGACAAGCTACTCGGGCGCCCGAGGGCAGAGGGACAAGGGCGCCGGGCACGCCCCGAGTGATCGCTCAACTGATGAAGGGTTCGGCCTGGATGGCTGGTGTATGTGCGTCAGTCGACCCGCCGTCAGGTGGTGGAGCACACTGCGTCCGCCCGGGTCCAGTACGTGCTGGTGGATCGGGCGGTCGCGCTGGGCTGGGCTGCCAGCAGGGTCAAGGTGATCGACGCCGATCTCGGTATGTCGGGCGCCAGCCGGCAAGGGGCGGCTCGGGTTCGCCAAGTTGGTGAGTGAGGTCGGGCTCGGTCATGCGGGATCGTGCTCGGGGTAGAGGTCTCCCGGCTGCACCGCTCGGACGGGGACTGGTATCAGTTGATGGAGCTGTGCACGTTGGCGGGAACGCTGCTCGGCGATAGCGACGGGATCTATTGGGCCCTTCTGGAGTAGTGGGTCGACGAAGAGAGGCGGATGCTGGCCCACACCACCGCAGGCGTCGTCATCTCGGATCGACACGACCTGCGCGTCGCCCAGCTCTATTCGAAGAACAAGGCGCTGTGCTTCAACCTCGATCCGCTTCTAGGCAGGGGACAGGAGGAACTCGCCGAAGCCTGC